>DASQLL010000075.1:0-4134 GCA_035630035.1 Pyrinomonadaceae bacterium
AAGCCTTTGACCATGTTCGCCTTCGAGCATCCCATCATCATGTTCTTAGCGATGATAGGCGGCGTGATGGGCGCGCAGGCCGTGCGCCACGTGCCGGGGCTAAACCTTGCGGCGCTCTTCGGCTTCACGACGTTCACGGGCATCGTCATCTCGCCGCTAATCGCAATCATATCGCAAGTCAACCCCGGCTCGATTCTCGCGGCGGGCGTTCTGACGGTCGGCATCTTCGGCGGGCTGACGGCCTACGTCTTCATCTCGAAGCGCGACTTCAGCTTCCTGCGCGGGATGGTGATGGTCGGCCTCATCGTGGTAATACTCGCGGGCGTGGTGAACATATTTTTGGGGTCGGGCGCGCTCGGCTTCGCGGTGGCGGCGGCGACGCTGCTGCTCTTCTCAGGCTTCGTGCTGTACGACACGTCGAACATCATCCGGCGTTATCCGACGAACGAGTACGTCGCGGGCGCGCTCTCGCTCTACCTCGACGCCTTCAACATCTTCCTCGCGCTGCTTCGCATACTGAATTCGGGGCGGAGGTAGGCCGCTGGTATCCGTGGTGTGAGATTTAAGAGCCGCGGCAGCGGCGTCGGAAATTAGCCGGGGGTGAAGCCGGAGGCGTGAGCGCTAGCGAACGCCGGAGCAAGCCCCCGGAACAAGGTAGGTACAAAACAACATAGCCCCGGAGGGGCGACAGAGCAGGCGGCGCTGACATTTAACGCCCGCCTGCTTCCTTCGCCCCTCCGGGGCTCTCATCGTTTCTAATTTGCCCTCATCCGGGGGCTCGCGTCGTCACTCACTGCGTTCGCGACTTCGGCTCACCCCCGGCTAATTTCCGACGCCGCTGCCGCGGCTCTTTCGCTTAGACCCTTCGATCTCCTCCATCACATCAGAAGTCGAACTTGACGGCGAGCTGCAATTCGCGCGAGGCGATGAAGGTGCGCGGGCCGCCGAAGGGCGCGCTGAGCGCGGGGGCTGTGAATGTGATCGTCTGCGTCGTGCCGTTCGACGAGAAGCCGGCGAACTGGTTGACGTTGACGGTCGCGATGTTCGAGCGGTTGAAGATGTTGAAGCCTTCGAGTATGAACCGCAGACGCTTCGACTCGCCGAACGGGATTGCGCGCTGGATGCGCGCGTCGAAGATGTAGACGTTGGGCGAGCGGAAGGCGTTGCGCTCGGTTCCGGGCACGCGGTCGTTGCGCGAGTTGCCGTCGCGATTAAGGTCTGCGGCAACGACAGCCGAGTAGGTGAAACCCGACTGTAACTGCGCGATGCCGGAGACAGTCCAGTTGCTGAGCAGACCGCGCGCAAACGCGTTGTCGCTCTTTATCTTCCTAACCTCGAAGACCGGGCTGAAGACGAAGCGGTGCGGGATGTCCAGATCGGAGCGCGAGTAGTCTTCGCGTATGTTGAGCTGGTTCTGAACGATCTTCGCGTCGTCGCCGCCGCCGGGCACGACCGCCGTCTGGTCGGGCTTGTCGTCTTTGGCGCGCGAGAAGGTGTAGGAGGCGAGGAACTGGAAGTTGTTCGCGAAGCGGCGATTCGCCTGAACGGCGATGGCGTCGTAGCGCGAGTTCCCCGTCGGCTCGAATAAATTTATGCGGTTGTAGTTCGCGAAGGGCCGCAAGGGCGTCGTCGAGGTGAACCGGGCGGCGGTCGTCGCACCCGTGCCGGGGAAGCGGTTGACCGTGAAGGTCTGGCCCGCGAAGACCGCGTTGGCCGCGACGGGCGCAAACAGGTTGATGTCGCGCGTGCGCGAAAGATGCACGCCTTTGTAGAAGAGATAAGTTGCCGAGACGCTCGTGTTGCCGAAGACCTCGCGCTCGTAGCCCAAGCGGCCTTGCTGGACGTAGGGCTGCTGGTAGTCGTCCGCGAAGAGGAAGAGGTCTGCGCGCCCTGTGTTCGCGCCCGGCGGGAGGCCCGTGAGCGTGCGCGGGAAGCCGCCCGTTAGAGCGATGATGTTGGCCGCGCCGCTGACGGTGATGCCTGTGGTCTGGACGCCGTTACCCGAATGCGCCGTGCCGAGCATGATGCCGGTCGTGCGCCCGTAGAAGATTCCGTAGCCGCCGCGCACAACGGATTTCCCGTCGGGCGAGAAGGTGAAGCCGAAGCGCGGCGCGATGTTGTCCTTGTCGCGCGGGCCGCGGGAAGTGTCGAGTCCGGCGGCGAGCAGTACGGGGTCGGAATTTTGCAGGGGCGGGCGCGCGAGCTGCTGATAGTCGTAGCGCACGCCGAGGTTCAAGGTCAGGTTGGGCCGCAAGCGCCAGTCGTCCTGCGCGTAGACGCCGAAGTCTATGGTGTTCGGCTTCGTCGTCGCGCCCAAGCCGACGGGGCCTGCGAAGCGCTGCGTGAACGTAGCAGGGTTGTTCGGGAAGTCCGCGAAGCTGTTGTAAGAGTAGATGCCGCCGAACGAGCCGGGGAAGAAGTTGAAGACGTTGTCGAAGACCGAATCAACGCCGACCTTCGTGACGTGACGACCGCTCACGCGCGAGAGGTTGTTGACTATCTGCGCGCGGTTGATCGTGGTCTCGCGCGGGCTGAAGTTGTTGCGCCCGAAGAAGAGCGTGCCGAACGGGCTGCGGATTTGAAGCTCAGGGTCGTCGCTGTTGTTCGTGCCCGGCTCGCTGTCGCGCGCGTACTGGAAGCGAAGCTCGTTGACGAGCGTCGGGCTAAAAGTCGAGGTGAGCGTGCCTGTGAAAGTGGTCGTCGTGGCGAGGCTGTTGCCCGAATGCTCGCCCGCGGCCTGCGCGCCCGTGAACTCGTTGTTGACGCCCGTGAAGTTCTGACGGTTGAAGCGGAAGGAGAGCTGGTTCGACTCGTCAGCGGCCCAGTCAACCTTCGCCATGAAAACATCCTGATCGCGGTCAATCTGGTACGGCGTGAGCTTGGGCAGGAAGAACGACTGGAGCGCGGCGGGGATGGCAGGGATTTCCAGAACGTTCAGGAAGTTCGTGCGCTGGCCGTCGTATGTGACGAAGAAGAACGCCTTGTCCTTAACAATCGGCCCGCCGACGCGTCCGCCGTACTGGTTGATCTGCGACGGCGCGCGCTTGTTCGGTCGCGGCGTAGTCGTTCCCGGCAGATTCTGCGCCTTCACGTTCGGCAGGTTCGAGTTCAGAGACTCGTCGCGGAAATACTCGAACAGCCCGCCGTGAAATTCGTTCGTGCCGCTCTTTGTGACGACGTTGATGACAGCGCCGCCCGCGCGCCCGAACTCCGCGGAGAAGCCGTTCTGGTTGACCTGAAACTCTTTGACCGACTCTTCGGAGAACTGGTACGGCGGACGCACGCCCGTGCGCCCGAACGCCTGACCGAAGAAGCTGTTGTTGTTGTCGGTTCCGTCAACCTGTAGGTTGTTGAGCGTTCCCTTCTGGCCGCCGACGGAGAGGTCGCCCACGCGCGTCGGGTCGCGCACGACGCCCGGCGTGAGCGTCGCGAAGTCCAAGTAGTTGCGGCCCGATACGGGCAGGTTCTCGACCGAGCGCTCGTCAACCGTCGTCGAGACGGACGCGCGCGTGGTCTCGACGAGCGGCGCTTCCGACGGCACGTCAATGATCGTCTCGGTGCCGCCGACCGAGAGGCTTATGTCGAGCGTGGTCGCGCCGCCGACCGAGACGGGGACGTTATCGAGCGTTGCGTTCTGAAAGCCCGCGAGGCCGGAGGTGCGGACGGTGTACGTGCCCGGTGGGAGAAGGATGATGCGGTAGTTGCCGTCCGCGTCGGTCGTGGCCGTCTTCTCAAGGCCGGTGTCTTTGTTCTTTGCGGTGACGCTTGCGTTGGGGACGACCGCGCCGTTCGGGTCAAGCACGCGGCCCTCGATGTTGCCGCTCGTCGCCTGCGACTGCGCGAAGGCGGCGGGCGCAAGTAGAGCGAAGCACAGGCACAGCACGACGAGCCGCGCCAGAACAGTGGGGGCTTTCTTCAACATGGATTTCCTCTCTCTGGATGGACTAACGGAATGCGCCGAAAGGCGCGAGCGCGAAGCGAGATACTACGGCGAGAGCGCGCGACGGTCAAGTGGATTGCGGATTGCGGAATACAGAGACGGGGAGACAGGGTGACGGGGTGACGGGGAGATGTTTGGATGGGTTGACGTTTGACCATACAGCTTCTGTCTCCCCGTCTCCCTGTCTCCTTGTC
>DASQLL010000076.1:0-4514 GCA_035630035.1 Pyrinomonadaceae bacterium
CGCATTCCCGCACGATGTTATCAGAGACTACACGTTTCCATCGCGCATGGCTTTCGATGTCAGACTTCGCAGGAAAATTTTTGACGCCGGTACGCACGGCCTCGCGCGCCGCACGATTCGCGTTGCGCGAGCCGCGCACGGCCCTCGTCGCGCTCTGCATGGCTTCGTGGGTTGCCGCGCTTTCGATGTTGGTGAAGTTGATGCCGCTCCCACGCGCTCTGAGGCTCGTCGCACCGCGCAGGCGCATCATCGCCGGAACCGACGATGTCGCCGGAGAGCAGGCGAGGCTCGCGCGAATTCTCGACTCTGTGCTTGCGGCTGACTTCTGGTTTCTGACGCCCACCTGCTGGAAGCGCGCGCCGGTGCTTCACCGCTTCCTTGCGCTCAAAGGCATCGAGACGCGGATCATTTTCGGAGTCAGGCGCGAGGGCGAGGATGCTCTGAGCGGCCACGCGTGGCTTGAGGCGGGAGGCGAGCCGCTTCTCGAAACGAGCGTCCCCGATTACAAGGTGACATTCAGCTTTCCCTGCTGAGCCAATCCGCCATATCTGACCGGATAGGGGCGCCGAAATTTTCGACGCGGATTCTGCTTCGCATGCAGTCGGTCAGCGCGGGCGCACGAGCTTGAAGGCGCGAAGATTTTCAAGAAGTTTTCGGACGCTCTCGGTCGCGTGAGCGTCCGAGATGTCGTAGGTCTTGACTATCTCCGAAACGATCTCGTCGAGCGAACGGTTCTTTTCGAGGCCGCGCCACACGATGACAGCCGTCTCGTTGAGTTGAAAATACTTCTTCGTGTTCAAGTCAACGAGGATTCCTTCTCCCTCGTCGAACTCTGTGAATACAACGTGCTCATGCGGCACAAGCTCGGTCGCGCTCGTCAAACTCGTAATTCCCTCACTTCCCTTTTACCTGAAATTTTTTGGCGCGCGAAAAGCTGCGGAAGCTATAAAACTCTAAACGACCTGCACGACCGGAAGCGCGCGCGGGGCGCTCGCACGCCCATCTTGCCAAGGCACTTTCGCGAAGCTGTGCAGGCAGAACAGGCAGGGCGAGCCGAGCGCGAGGTCGGGCTTCGCGCCCATTGCGCTTTGCACTTCCAGCGCCGCGCGCCGACGCTGCATCTGTTCCTCGGCCACTCGTTGCAGCCGCTTGAAAGCAACCGCGAAGCCTTCCAAATTCAGGTCGGCGACTACATCCGCCTCGCCCGTCGCGCCCCGGAAGCCGGAGAGGTTGCAGCAGAGCGAGAGGCGACCGCGGTAGTCAATGTTGCAGCTCGTGCCAGCGAGCGCCGAGCAGGGCGGCGCGGGGTCTGTGTTGTAATAACCGACCTCGATGCTGATACGCATCTTGAAGACGCGCGCAAGCACCGCGATCTCCTGTTCCGCAAGCTCGCGCTCCTCGCTGCTAAGCGCAAGCTCTTCGTCAAGCGCGCCGGAGGTTGGAAGGAGGTGGCCGAAATTGAGCGCGGTCGCGCCCATCCGCGCCGCGAACAGAGCGATCTGCTCAAGCTGGGGTAGCGTGTCTTTGCGTATGCCCACCTTTACGACGAAGGGCATCGCGCCCGCCTGACACCGCGCAAAGGCTCGGACGAGGCGGATGAAGGAGCCTTCGCCGCGCCAGCGGTCGTGCGACTCGCGCGTCGCGCCGTCGAGGCTGAATGCGACGTGGCTCACGGCCTCGCGGTTCGCGCTCAAAGCCGGCCAGACGCGCTCGAAGTGCCACCCGTTTGTGACGAAGCTGCATTTCATCCCTTCGCCGCCGACAGCGCCGAGGATTTCGCCGAAGCGTGGGTGCAGCGTCGTCTCGCCGCCTGTGAACATCACGTGCGACGCGCCAATCTCCTCGCGCGCCTCGCGGACGACGCGACGGAGAAGCTCGACCGGGATGAAGTTGGCGGGCGTGTGATAAAGCGCATCCTCGTCGCGCAGGCAATAGGCGCAATGAAGGTTGCAGATGTTCGTCAGCTCGACGATGAGGCGCGGTGGGCCGTAGTCGCGCGCTCCGCGGCCCTCGGCGAGACCGTTCGGGTCGTGGAGAATCATAAGCCTTCACCCCCGACGCTGGCCGAAATGAATCGAGCGACGAAAGCGGCGTCGCCAAGCAAGTCCGCTCCCGCACGAAGCTCGTAGCCGTTGGACTGGCGCGCGAGAAGACTCAGCACGCCGAGGTGCGCGCGCGCGGCTGGCTTGTCGTAGCAGGCCCACGGGCACATCCTTATTAGCTGCGACATCGTCTCAGCCTGCGAGAGCCTGCGCGTTCGACTCGAAGGCTCGCCGGTTATCACAGGGAAGAAGATGTTGCGCGGGACGCACGTCTCGACGAACCCGTCGGGAAAAATCTTTTCAGGCTCGAAACGTCTCTTGTGCGGATCAAACGGCACAGGCTCGGTAAGTAAATCCTCGAAGCCTGCGAGCATGCCCGACGCGACCGACGGCGCGGTTACGGCGAAGACGCGACGCAGCGCTCGCGCCTCAATGCTCTCTCCGTTGCGGAAGAGCAGGAGCGTGTCGTCCGAAAGGTACTGCCAGCCCGCGGAGGCCAACTTTGTGGCGAGCGTGGATTTGCCGCTGCCGGAAGGCCCGACGAAAAGGACTCCTCCGCTACGCTTCGGCTCGACCACTCCCGCGCCGTGAAGCTCGAACAGGCCGCACCGCCGCATCGCAGTCATGCACGCGTTGAAGGCGAGCCGCGCCAACGCGGCCTTCTCCCGCGCCGTAACGCTTTTGCCGATCCAGACCTCGACGTGTGAAGGATTCTGCGCGCCGACGTGAATGGCCGAGTCGTGGCTCTCGAAGAAATAGGTCTGCCCGTCAGTGTGGCAAACGCCGCCCGCGGCTACCTCGAAAGATTCGAGTCCGCGCGGGACGGTCGGGGCTTGCGCGTGCATTTGCACGCCGATGGTTGCATCGGAGCGGACGCCGCGTGCGTCGTCGAGCGGGGCGACGTGCCAGCCCCCGAAGTAGCTTCGGAACAAGTCTGCCGCTTGCTCGTCGTCGGACTCGACGCAAATAAAACGACCGGCGACCGTGTAGTGATACGCGAACGCCGGCCTCAAATAATGTCCTGCGGCCCAGACCTTTCGGTCAGGGCGTGTTAGGCTCTCCATACCATCGAAAAACCTCTCGAAGGCCAACCTTAGGGGTTGGTTACGCCGCTGTCGGTTACCTGAAAGAAGGTGGTGGCTTCGAGCACGTCAATGGGAAAGGAGACTTCTGGTTCCACGAACGCCTTCTTGGCGGTGGCTTTAACAACCGTCTCGTTTGCCTCAAATTCCGTGACCTGCGAAAGCTGTTCGGGGATCAGATTCTCGGTCTTCGTGGTCAAGATAGATGCCTCCTGTGCTTTGTTTAAGTTGCGGTCTCTATGACTTCGCCGCACTAGGCGCTACTAGGGCGAGCCGAAGCGGCTGCGTTTGGAAAGTCTGTAAATCCATACGGTAGTAAAAACGAACTCCGGGCGACAAACTCCTCAGAGCCTGTTCGAGCGAGTAGTTGTCGAACTCGATATCAATGATTTCGGGCGACTCATAAGGCATTTCAAAGGGGACGCCGACTTCGTCGGCTATCCTGAATAGCACAACCGAGAGCGGCTGCTTGTGTGCGCGCACGCTCAACTGGTTGTTGGCGAAGGTGACACGCAAAGGGTCTTCCTTCTCCTTCTTCTTCTGTGCCTCTGAGTCCGTGCCCTCCTCCGTATCGCCTTCGATAAGGATGGTCTGCGAAGTGCCTTTTACCGTAGCGGTCGCTGAAGGGGGTCGCTCGTTGAAGCCTTGTAGATAAATCGCCAGAGGTTTGGGCTGCGCGGCGTCGTTGCCGCCTGCGACGTAGTCAACGTATGACTGCGGCGCGAGCATGCGGATGGTCGCCTCCAGATTCAGACCGCCGAAATCGAGCGACACGCGCTGCTGCTCAACCACCGGAGTTAGGATGACAGGGACTTTGAGCAGTCGCGAAAGCTCGCCCGTTATTTCGGTGATCTTCACCTCTTTGGCCTTGACGGTGAAGGTGTGTGGGGCGTTCTTGCTCATCTTAACGCTCCAATCCTTCTGCGCCGTAGGCTCAACGGCAGGCGTAGTTTTCTTCTCCGAGGCGGGAGAACCAGTCTGTGCAGGGCTGTTGGCCTTCTGAGTTGCAAAGATCGAAGCGGGCGCGATCAGCAGCGCGAGCGTAAAACCGTAGATGGCAATCGCGCGCCGCCAGTTAGAAAGCTTTTCAAACATAAAAACAGACAACTTCCTGTTGAAATGTAGTGCCGGCACTACGTCACGCTCAATTGGCGTATAAATAAAAAGGCCCTTCCGAAACAGTCGAAGCGGGATGTGTAACTACCCGGGTGCATTTGTAATCGGGCAATCGGAAGCTAACATAAATAGAAAGCGAGGTCAACGGTCACACGCAGATTATAAGCCCGTAAACGTCCCGTTCAGACGTTTTAAGCATTTCGCGAAGCCTCGCCGGCCTCACGCTGTTATGCAAAGGAATGCGTGCAGGCCAATTTTCTGAATGGCTTTATTT
>DASQLL010000077.1:0-3344 GCA_035630035.1 Pyrinomonadaceae bacterium
CTCGAACGGGACGCAGCGCACCATCAAGCGACTCGACGAAGGCGATTTCTTCGGCGAGATGGCGCTCTTCACGGGCGAGCCGCGCACCGCCAACGTCGTCGCCGCGGAAGAGACGGAAGTCCTTGAGATCGGCCACGACGCGATAAAGCACCTCTTCGAGAGCAACCCCGACCTCGTCGAGACGCTCAGCCACACCATCAACGAGCGCCGCGCGGGCCTTGCCGCGAACTCACCCACGCCCTCCGGCGAAGAGGAAACGCCCGAAGGCATGCTCTCCAAAATCAAACGGTTCTTCCGTCTCGACTAAAGCGGGTTTGTGCTTTTAGTCAGAAACGCGACCGTGAGGGAGCGTGTCTACGTTATGTATGACACGCTCCCTCACGGTCGCGTTTCTGACGCCGATTATCGTCGCTCTAGGCGGAGCGAAACATCCCGGCTTGCTTCTCGCGCTCTGCATCCCTTCCTTCTTTCGACTTCATTTGCCTTAGACGCGATGCAAGACGCATCACATCCTTAGGCGAAGTCTTCACCAGAGCCACGCCAAAAAGTATGACCGACGCCGAAACGCCCTCGCGCCAGCCGAGCGGCTCGCTCAACACGAGCCAGCCGAGCAGAAGCGCAACCAGCGGGTTGACGTATGAATAAGTCGAGACGAGCGATATCGGCAGCTTCTGTATCGCGTACATGTACGCGCTGTAAGCCACAATCGAGCCGAACACGACGAGGTACATTAGTGCGCTCGCGCCCCTCGCGCTGAAGCGCATCCCGCCCCACTCGCCGGTCATCGTTCCGATGAGCGTGAGGATGATGCCCGCCCAAAGCATCTGCACCGACACCGCCATCAACGGCGCGACCCCCGTCGGTCGCCGCTTCGCGTAGACCGACCCCGCCTGCCAGAAGAAGCAGCCTACCTGAATTACTATCACGCCCAGAAGGTACTTGCCGTTCAGATCGGCCCCGAACAGTTGCGGCCCTATGAGCAACGCCAGTCCGCCGAAGCCCACCGCCATCCCGACGAGGCCGCGCACGCCTACTTGCTCGCCGTCCTTTTGCACGCGCTCAAGCGCGGCGGCCCAAAACGGCGAAGTCGCGACCAGCAGAGCCGCCATCCCGCTCGGAACCCACTGCTCGGCCCAAACGACCGCCCCGTTGCCCACGCCCAGCAGCGCCAAGCCCACAACGCCCAGATCGAGCCACTCGCGCCCTATCGGAAGTCGCGCGTTGCGCTGGCGGCTTATAACGAAAAAGAGCAAGCCGCCCGCTATAAGAAAGCGCAGCCCTGCAAAGAGCATCGGCTGAAAATTCTCAAGCCCGACGCGAATCGCAAGGTAAGTCGTCCCCCAGAAAAAGCAGACCGCCACCCACGCCCCGTAAGCCCCGAACCTCTCCCTGCTCGTCATCACTCATCCGCCCTTTCTCTGTCTAAAGCGAGACTCACGCTCTCCTTCACAGTCTTCAGAACGATTGTCGTGCGCGTCCCTCTGATGGCCTTGAACTGCCCCAGCTCGTCTCGAAGGATTCTGTACAGATCGTCCGTGTCGCGTGCCTTAACCTTCAAAAGAAAACAGTCCTCGCCCGCGAGGTGGTGCAGTTCCAGCACCGAAGGCAGCTTCGCTAACTGTTCCGCCGTGCCCTCCGCATTTCCAACTATGTCTTCACGGTCGTCCACGCGCGCGAAGATAAAAGCCGTCAGCCCCAAACCCAAAGCGTTTGGGTCGAGCAGCGCCGCGTAACCCTTAATCAACCCACGCTCTTCGAGCTTCCGAACGCGCTCCAACGTCGCCGACGGCGTCAGCTCGACGGCCCGCGCCAACTCAACGTTCGACGCGCGCCCGTCCCGCTGAAGAATCTCAAGAAGCCTTCTGTCCTTCTCGTCAAGCATATTTTCCCGCCTCCAAAAACAAGGTGTCGGAGAACCTTGAAGCCCAACCATCCTGTTTTTATTAATACGCTACTCTCGTTCATTTGTTGCATATTGTAAGGTGGTTTCACACTTTAGTCAAATATTTTCTTTAACATTCCAGCTTTCGCCGAATAATCTGATTTGCCGAAAACGGAGTCCGAATCATCATTTCGCAGACTTGACAAAGATGGACTCAATATTTATTATTGCCGTGTACTCACAGACGGAAATATGAGTTCCGCCGCTTTCGGCAGGCTCCCAGTCCGTGGGACTTTCAGATTTTTTGAAGTCTTTGGAGGTGAAGTATGAGCATCACTCGCTACGATCCATTTCGCGACCTGAAAACTCTACAGGACGAAGTCAACCGCCTGTTCTCAACCAACTTCTCGCGCTCTTTCGGCGACGAGGGTATCGCGCGCGGCGCTTGGACGCCGAGCGTGGACATCTTCGAGAACAAGGATGAGATAGTGCTTGAGGCCGAGTTGCCCGGCATGAACCGCGAGGACTTCGAGCTGACCATCGAGAACAACGTCCTCACGCTCCGAGGCGAGCGCCGCTTCGAGAAGAAGGACGAGGCGGACAACTACCACCGCGTCGAGCGCGCCTACGGCGGGTTCACGCGCTCGTTCACACTGCCGCAGACGGTCTCTGCCGAGAGCGCGAACGCCGAGTACAAGAACGGCGTGCTGCGCGTCGTGCTGAAGAAGCGCGAGGAGGTCAAGGCCCGCCGCATCGAGATCGCGGGCGAGAGCGCGGAAAGCGGCACGCCCAAGACCATCGAGGCGAAGGCCGAGTCGTCGTCCGCGAAGGGCGAGGCGAAGTCGGCGTCCGGTCGTTAATTTAAGTAAGCCAGTTCCGGCGGTCAGCCACTGAGTCGTCAGCCCGTAGAGCCACGGCTTGAAGGTTGACTGCCGGGGCTGGCCGCCTCGGTTTCGACGAGCAAGTTTTTTAGAGCGGCTACGGAGAAGGTTTTAAGTCATCATGCGAATGGAACGATTCACGCTGCGCGGGCAGGAGGCCATACAGTCCGCCATCGAGGCCGCGGAGCGCAATCAGCATCAACAGGTCGAGCCTGAGCATCTTCTGCTCGCCATGCTAGAGCAGCCCGAAGGCGTCGTGCGCCCCGTGCTAGGTAAGCTCGGCGCGAACGTGCAGGTCGTCGAGGGCGAGGTGCAGGCGGCGGTCGGTCGCTTCCCCAAAGTGCAGGGCGGCCAGCAATACTTCAGCCCGCGCACAACGCAAATTTTTCAGGCCGCGCAGAAGCAGGCCGAAGCGATGCAGGACGAGTACATTTCGACCGAGCATCTACTGCTCGCCGTCGCGGACGAGAAGGACGGCGCGGCGGGTCGCATTTTGCGCCAGCACGGCGTCAACCGCGACGATCTTCTAAAAGTCATCGAGCAGACGCGCGGCGGCTCGCGCATCACAGACCAGAACGCCG
>DASQLL010000078.1:0-3332 GCA_035630035.1 Pyrinomonadaceae bacterium
TCCTCTTTGAAGAGGTCGCGGAACTGGTCTTCGCGGAACTTAGGCGTGCGCGGCAGAAGGTCTATGCGCGCGAGTTGGCTCGTCTCGGTGCGCTGCCCGGTGTCGAAGAGTATGAAAGTGCCGTCGGGACTCCAAGAGACGGTGTTGCTGCCGCTGTTGGCTAGGAAGCTCACGGGCTGCGCTTTGCCGTTCGGCTCGACGGGCGCGACGTAGACGTTTCGGAAGAGCTTCTGGCCGATGGGCATGTACGCGATCCAACGGCTGTCGGGCGACCAGACGTATGGGCGGTCGGGATTGAGCGGCGGTCGCTGGAAAGTTCCCGTGGCGACGACGCGTTCCTGCTTCGTCTCCATGTTGAGCGCGCGAATCTCACGCCCGCCGCGCTCGAACGCGAGCCACTTCCCATCGGGCGAGAAGCGAGGCGTGTCGTCGCCGCTCGTCGCGCTCGTCAACTGCGTCTCGGCGTTCGTGCCGAAGTCGTATATGAAAAGCTGCCCCGCGCCGTTGCGCTCTGAGACGTATGCGAGCCGACGGCTGTCGTTCGTCCACGCGGGCTGAGATTCGGGCGCGGGAGTCGTCGTCACGCGCGTCGCGTCGCCGCCGTCCGTCGCCGACGCCGCGAAGACTTCGCCGCGCACGACGAACGCGACCTTCTTGCCGTCGGGCGAGAGCGCAAGCTCCGACAACTGATCCGTCAGGCGCAGACGGTCTATCGCAGGCCCAGACGGGACGCCTCGCCGCGTGATGGGAACGACGCTGGCGCGACCCGATTCCGCATCCAGTTTCCAGATTCCGAAGTCGCGCTCGAAAACAATCGTGCGCCCGTCGTATGAAATGCTCGGCCACAGCACGCGCCCGCCGTCGAACTTCGTCACCTGCCGCGGCTGCCCGTCGAGCGTGAGCTTCCAGATGTTCTCCGCGCCGCTCCGGTCGGACATGAAGTAGAGACTACGGCCCGCGTCGCCCCACATCGGCCAGATTTCTTTCGCGCCGCCCGTGGTAAGCCTTTCATAACCGCCGGTCGAGTGTTCGCGCATCAGCCAGATTTCCGACTCGTCAATGTGCGCGTGGCCGTGCCGCCACCACTGCGCGTAGCCGCGACCGACGAAGGCAAGCCCCGCACCGTCGGGCGCGGGCGCGGCGGCCCACTCGTTCGCGTAGCGGTCGGCGGAGACCTGCATGGGCGTCCCCCCTGCGGCGCTCACGCGGTAGATGTCGTTGCTCCCGGCGATGTCGCGCGCCGTCGAGGAGAAGTAAATCCAGCGCCCGTCGTGTGACCAGGAGTCGAGCTGCTCGAAGCCGTCGTCGAACGTGAGCCGCTTGAGTTCGCCCGTGTCGAAGTCGAGCGAGTAGATGTCGCCGTTGCCCGTCCGCCCTGAGCCGAACGCGAGCCGTCTTCCGTCGGGCGAGTAGAGCGGGCGCGACTCGGTCGCGGGATGCGATACGAGCAGACGCGCCTCGCCGCCGTCCGAAGGAACAGTCCAAACGTCGCCGCCCGACACGAATGCTATCTCCTTGCGGTCGGGCGAAACGGCAGGCTCATAAAAATACGGGCGCGATTCCGTCTGCCGCGCTGTTGAATTGCGCGCCTGCGCCCTCGTCGTCGTCACTCCTGAGACGAGCAGCGCGGCAGCGACCACGCACGCGCAGATATTCTTGAAGCTGAACATTCTGCCTCCAAAAATTTGAACTAAAACCGTGATGAAAGACTTGGTGTTTTCAGTGCGGCAGACACTATAGCAGAGACTATGATTGCCGCGTGAATATCTGATAGCTCGTGTGTTTCTTCATCTCGAATCGTTGGTAGTCAGCCTTAACCACAGAGGCACAGAGGACACAGAGACGGCACAGAGGAATTCAAACTCTCTGTGCTACCTCCGTGTTCTCTGTGTCTCTGTGGTTAACCGCCTTGCCCGTTAAGTTCTAGATTAAGTAAACCACACGGCTTGCGTTGCGCTCGCTCCTGATGCTACTTATCCTCGCAATGTCCGTGCTTCTAATCTTCGTTGACGGCCTCGGCATTGGGACGCGCGGGCCACACAACCCGCTCGACCTGCTCGGCGAGGACGCATCCCCGCTCGCAATTTTTCAGGACGAGGAAGCTCACCTATCTTTCGGCGGCACGCTCGTGCGGACGGACGCGCGGCTCGGCGTCGAGGGGCGACCGCAGAGCGCGTCGGGACAGACGACGATTCTGACGGGCATCAACGCGCCCGCGCGCCTCGGCTATCACAAGCAGGGGTTTCCCAACGAGGAGATGCGCGCGATCATACGCGAGCATTCCATCTTCCTCCGTCTCGAACGACTCGGCATACGCCCCAACGTCTTCGCCAACACTTACACACGGCGCTTCTTCGACGCGCGCCCGCGCTGGGTCTCGGCCACAACGGTCGCCGTCGAGGCCGCGGGCCTTCGCTTCCGAACTATCGAAGATTTGCGCGCGGGCCGCGCCGTCTTTCACGACTTTACGAACAGACTTTTAGCCGAGCGAGGCGAGGAGGCTTCTGAGCGCACGCCCGAAGAGGCCGCCGACGTTCTCGCGCGACTCGCCGCCGGGCATCGCTTCACGCTCTACGAGTATTTCATCACAGACCGCATGGGCCACGACCAGAATCTCGACGGCGCGCTCGAAACTCTCCGCGGTCTCGCACGCTTCGTCCGCGCCGTGCTGTTGCAGGTTGACCTAAAGAAAACGACCGTCATGCTAACGAGCGATCACGGCAACGTCGAAGACCTCTCGGCGCGCAACCACACGCTCAACCAAGTGCCGACGCTCGCGTGGGGGCCGGGGCGCGAGCTGGTTGCCGAGCGCGTCCGCACGCTCGCGGACATCACGCCCGCAATCGTAAAGCTACTGTCTGAGGACAGCACAAAGACATGACCCCCGAACAAGCAGCCCCGCCGGCGCACGCCAAGCCCACGGTCGAAGTCGGGCCGGGCGGCTACCCCATCAACGACCGCCGGGAAATCTTCGGCTGGATGCTCTACGACTGGGCGAACTCGGCCTTCTACACGACGGTCGTCGGAGCGCTCCTCGGCCCGTACCTGATCGCGCTCGCGCAGGCCGATGTCGGCAAGGCCGGCGTCGTCCTCGACCTCGGTTTCCTCGGTGTGGTGACTGCACAGTCCTTCTACCAGCTTTTCATCGCCGTCGCAGTCGGCTCTCAAGTCCTTCTGCTCCCAATCGTCGGAGCTATCGCCGACTACTCGCACATGAAGAAAAGGCTGATGGCCGTCTTCTGCTACATGGGCGTCGCGGCCACCTGCCTGATGTTCTTCGTGACGGGGAAGCTCTACCTTTTGGGCGGCGTCCTCTTCGTCGTCGCCAACCT
>DASQLL010000079.1:0-6067 GCA_035630035.1 Pyrinomonadaceae bacterium
CCGCCTGCCCGAGCGCGCCCTGCGGTCACTTCAGAATAACCCCAACGTGGAGTACGTCGAGGTTGATCAGCCCCGCTACCCGATGCAGACCAACCCGCCATGGAGCGACATCGCGTCGGGGGGCGAGACCAAGCCCTACGGCATCCAGATGGTGCAGGCCGATCAGGTGAGCGACGCCAGCGCGTCGAACCGCAAAGTCTGCATCATCGACTCGGGCTACTACCTCGGCCACGAAGACCTGCCTTCGGGCGCGAACGTGACGGGCGACAACGACTCCGGCACGGGCAACTGGTTCCAGGACGGCAGCGGGCACGGCACGCACGTCGCCGGCACCATCGCCGCCGTCGGCGGCAACTCGCAGGGCGTCGTCGGTGTCCTGCCCGGCAACACCATCAACCTCCACATCATCCGCGTCTTCGGCGACAACGGCGCGTGGGCCTACTCCTCCGACCTCGCGGCGGCGGTCGGCAAGTGCCGCAACGCGGGCGCGAACGTCATCTCCATGAGCCTCGGCGGCTCCTTCTCAAGCGGCACCGAGCAGACCGCTTTCAACAACGCATACGCCGCGGGCGTGCTCTCCATCGCGGCGGCGGGCAACGCCGGCACGACGGCCACCTCCTACCCCGCGGGCTACGGCTCGGTCGTCTCCGTGGCCGCCGTCGATAGCAACGAGACGGTCGCCAGCTTCTCGCAGAAGAACTCGGACGTGGAGATCGCCGCGCCCGGCGTCGCCGTCCTCTCGACCGTGCCCTCCAAGGAGACGAACACGCTGACCGTCGGCACGACCACCTACAGCGGCAACCACGTCGAGTTCGCCGCGCGCAGCGCCACCGGCGTGAGCGGCGACAAGGCCGACGGCGGGCTGTGCGACGCGACCAACTCCGCGTGGAGCGGCAAGGTCGTCATCTGCCAGCGCGGCACCATCAGCTTCTTCGACAAGGTGCGCAACGTGCAGAACAGCGGCGGCGGCGCCTGCGTCATCTACAACAACGTCTCCGGCGGCTTCTTCGGCACGCTCGGCGAGGGCAATTCGAGCACCATCCCGGCCATCAGCCTGAGCCAGGAGGACGGTCTGGCCGCTCTCGCGCAGGCCGAGACGGCCAGCACGGTCGTCAGCAAGGTCGAGCAGCCGGCGAGCGGCTACAGCTACTTCGATGGCACCTCGATGGCGACGCCGCACGTCTCAGCCGTCGCGGCCCTCGTCTGGAGCTACAACACGTCCTGGACAAACCAGCAGGTTCGCGACGCGCTGAACGCGACGGCCAAGGACAAGGGCACGGCGGGACGCGACACCTCCTACGGCTACGGCATCGTGCAGGCGAAGGCCGCGCTCGACTACCTGAACACGCCGACGCCCGCGCCGAACGCGCCCTCGAACCTGCGCGTCACGAACACCAAGACCAACTCCATCAGCATCGCCTGGACGGACAACTCGACGAACGAGACGGGGTTCAGGATCGAGCGCTGCACGGGTTCGACCTGCACCAACTTCGCGGAGATCGGAACTGTCGGAGCGAACGTGACCTCGGCGACCAACTCGGGTCTCGCACGCCGCACGACCTACCGCTACCGCGTGCGCGCCTACAACTCGGGCGGCAACTCCGCCTACTCGAACATCGTCAACGGCACGACGAAGTAGCTGCTACAGGGCAAGGGATGAAAGGCGAAAGCAGGGGAGATTCTTCCCCTGCTTTCGCTTTTTCATTTCCCACCGCCTTGCGTTTGCCGCGCCGCGCCTTTAGGATGACGCGCTCGGCGTCATACGATTCCGAATTTCAACTCAAGGTCTGACGAGAAGTGCTTGGACGCATCATTAAATCTCAGGAGCGCCGCCACGCCGCGCGCGACACGAACCGACGTGTGCGCCCGTTCGAGTGGGGCGCGGAGTTCGTCGCGGAGCATCTGAACGGCGACGACCCGCGCGCCGTCGTCGAGCATTACGCGCGCGAGGCCGTCAAACACAGCGAAGACTTTTACGCGCTCGCGCCCGTCGCGGACTACGCGCTCGACGGCGAAAGCTTGACGTGGACGAGCGCGATTCGCACGCCTTCCGTCGAGAACAACACCGTGCGCGCGCGCTTCTTTCCCGAACAGCCGCCGAAAACTTCTTCCAAAAAAACTCAGAGCGTGCGTGTGCGTCGCGCGGTCGTCGTGCTGCCGCAGTGGAACGCGGACGCGGAGAGCCACGTCGCGCTCTGTCGCCTGCTGAGCCGTCAGGGCGTCGCCGCGTTGCGCTTGACGCTTCCTTATCACGAAGCGCGCAGGCCCGCCGAGATCGAGCGCGCCGACTTCCTCGTCAGCCCCAACATCGGACGCACGCTTCAATCCATGCGGCAGGCCGTTCTCGACACGCGCGCGTCGGTCGCGTGGCTTCGCGCGCAAGGCTACGAGCGCGTCGGCGTCGTCGGCACGAGCATCGGATCGTGCGTCGCCTTTCTGGCCTTCGTGCATGACGAGCAGATTGACGCGGGAGTCTTCAACCACGTCTCAGGCTACGTGGCCGACGTTGTATGGCACGGCATCTCGACGCAGCACGTGCGCGCAGGCATCGAAGGGTCGCTCTCGCTCGAAGAGTTGCGCCGCGTGTGGCTGCCCGTCAGCCCGATGACGTTCGCGGGGCGGCTCAAGGACTTGCGCGAGCGGCCCATGCGCTTCATAGCCGCGCGCCACGACCTCACGTTCCCGCTCGACCTTTCCCGCGACGTGATCGAGCGCGTTAAGTCTACGGGCGTGCCGCTCGATGTCTCGTGGCTGCCCTGCGGCCACTACACGAGCGGCCAACCCCCTTGGGTCTATCTCGACGGCTGGAAAATCGTCTCGTTCGTCAGGAAGAAGTTGTGAAGAGTAGGCAGTAGGCAGTAGCCAGTAGCCAGTAGCCAGTAGGAAACATTTCCTCATTAGACGCACGCACGGCTGCGAACATTCAACTGGTTGATGTTAACAATCTACTGCCTACTGCCTACTGCCTACTCGCGTTTCTTGACTCCCCGCGCGATTTGGCTTAGAACCGACCTGTCTTTCTTCAATCTCTACAACCACCCGGAGGAACACCGAAGATGGCCGACGAAGTGAGAGACGCCGACGCGAAGCCCGCGAACACGTGTAGGAACGCACCATGCACGTGCCCCATCGAGAAGGGCGAGAAGTTCTGTAGCGTCCACTGCCAAAGCACCGAGCACAACATCCAGATTGACTGCGACTGCGGACACGCCACCTGCAAGGGCGATTTTTAAGAAGGCAAAAGGCAAGAGGCAAAAATCAAAAGGCAAAAGTGAAGACAGCCCACCGCGGCTCGCGTCTTCACTTTTGCCTTTTGCCTTTTGCCTCTTGCCTTTTGCCTTCCCCAAAGGGGCTTGCCTTTTGCCTTCGCTTCAGACTTTCTCGCGCGCGCTCGCAAGCTCCGCGACGATTGCGACGAGGCTGGCGGGGTCTATCGGCTTCGGGACGTGGAGTTGAAAGCCCGCTTCGAGCGAGCGTGCGCGGTCTGCATCGCCCGCGTAGGCCGTGAGCGCAATGGCCGGAACGAGCGCGCCGCGCTCGCGCTCGCGCACGCGGCGTATGAGTTGATAACCGTCCTCGCCCGCCATGCCTATGTCGCACAGCAGCAGGTCGGGCAAACCCTCTTCGAGCGCGCCCCACGCATCGGACGCAGACCCGACGGCGACGACGCGCGCGCCGCCGCGTTCGAGAACCACCCTGAGCAAATCCAATGTGTCCGGCTCGTCGTCCACGACCAGCACGCGAAGCCCCGCGAGGATTGCGGATTGCGGATTGCGGATTGCGGATTGTTCACTAGCGGTACCGTTTGACTCTTCTTCATTCCGCAATCCGTAATCCGCAATCCGCAATTCCGGCAGCTCCACCGTGAAGGTTGAGCCGCGCCCCGCGCCGTCGCTTGAGGCCGAGACAGTCCCGCCGTGAAGCTCTACGAGGTGACGCACGATTGCGAGGCCGAGGCCGAGGCCGCCGTGCTCGCGCGTCGTTGACTGGTCGCCCTGCCGGAAGCGGTCGAAGACGTGCGGCAGAAACTCCGGCGCTATCCCCTTCCCTGTGTCCGTCACCGAGAGTCGCGCGTGGCCGTCCGTGCCGCGCTCGACGCGGACGCGCACCTCGCCGCCGATGGGCGTGAACTTGACGGCGTTTAATAGAAGATTCCACACGACCTGTTGCAGACGCCTCGGCTCGCCCATCACGGGGCCGACGCCCGCGTCGAAGCCGAGGTCGAGGTTGATGCTCTTGGCATTCGCCGCTGGCCGAACGGTGTCCGCCGCGGCTTCGACCACGTCGCGCAAGTCCGTCGGCTCCGCGTCGAGGCGCAGGTTGCCCGTGATGACGCGCGACACGTCGAGTATGTCGTCAACGATCTGCTGCTGCGTGTGCGCGTTGCGCTCGATGATCTCGATGGCGGTGTTGAAGGTCTTCTCGTCAACGCGCACGTCTCGGAGCATGTGCGACCAGCCGAGTATGGCCGTGAGCGGAGTCCGAAGCTCGTGCGAGAGCGTCGCTAAGAATTCGTCCTTCAGACGGTTCGCGCGCTCCGCGGCCTCGCGCGCGCGCGTCTCGAATTGCAGCAGGCGCATGTTCTCGATTGCGACCGCGGCGAGGTTCGCGGCCATCTTCATCGCCGTGATGTGCTCTTCGCGGTACGCGCCGTTCTCGTAAGACTGCACCTCGATTGTGCCGACGATGCGCCCCATCGTCCGCATCGGGACGACGAGCGACGACTGGGGCCGCAGGCCGTTGTCGGGGCCGACCAGCACGCCCCTCTGACCCACGCCCGTCTGCTTCAACTGCCAGTAGTCGTTCGTGATGACTACGTTGCCGGTACGCACGGCGCGGCTGTTCGGCCCTTCCGACGAGACGGGCATCGGCGGGAGCGCCGACACGTCAACCTCCTCGCCGTCGCCCCACGCGAACTTCGCGAGGCGCACATCGCGCAACTCGTCGTAGAGCGAGATGAAGATGCCGATGCAGGGAACGGAGACGACCGCGAAGTCGCGCAGAGCGCGGAAGACCGTGAGGTGATCGCGCGCCGTCCCCAAAGATTCGGCCAGATGCGTCAGGCGGTGCAGAAGCGTCTCGTACTCGCGCACGGCCCTCTGCTCGGCCTCGCGCAGAGCAGCTTCGGCGCGCTTGCGCTCGCTTATGTCCGACGACAGACCAACGATGCCAATCAGGTTTCCTTCCTCGTCGTGAATCGGCGTGTCCGTGACCAGCGCGGGAAAGGTCGTGCCGTCGCGGCGGCGGACGGGGAACTCGCCCGACCACGCGCGTCCCTCAAGAAGCCGCGACATGATCTCGCTCGCATGCTCGCCCGCGGCCTCAGCCGGAGTCACCTCGACGACGTTACGGCCCACGGCCTCGTCGGCGGGCCAGCCGTAGAGACGTTCGGCATGACGATTCCAGAAGATTATTTTTCCGCCGGGGTCTGTGGCGATGACGGCCTGCTCTACCGCGTTCAGCAGAGCCGACTGGATGTGCATGGCCTCGGCTGCGCGTGCGTGCGATGCGAGGCGCGCGCGCAGCTCCGACAACTCGGCAAGTAGCTGCTCGCGACTCTTCTCGTGGTCGTTCGTGGGGGTCATCGAATTTTTTTTACAGAGGGAACTAGAGTCGCGCGCTTACGGGGAGAGCGGCGCATTCACATTTCGCGCGATTGAGGTAAACATTCGCGCGAGCTGTTCGTGCATTATCACCTCTCCGCGCTCATTTCGCCAAATGAAAGAACACGTCCTCGAAGGGCGCGTCGGTCATCCGCGCGCTATCGCGCAGAGCGGCGGGCGAGCCTTCCGCGACGACGCGCCCCGCGCTCATCACGCCCACGCGGTCGGCCACGCGCTCGACGAAGCTCATCACGTGCGACGAGATGAGAAAAGCGCGCCCCGACTCTTTTTCGCTCTCGACTCTGAGGCGCAGCTTTCGCATCATCTCTACGTCGAGTCCGTTCAACGGCTCGTCGAGCACGAGCAGGCGCGGCGTGCCCACGAAGGCCGACGCGAGTCCCAACTTCTTCCTCATGCCGAGCGAGTAGCCGCCCACCCACTTGTCGGCCACGTGGCTCAGCTCG
>DASQLL010000080.1:0-7778 GCA_035630035.1 Pyrinomonadaceae bacterium
TCAACTTGAATGGCGATGACTCTCGGCGGGCCGCGGACAAGCCCTGCCCCTACAGATTTAATGTTCGTTGGACGATTTCATCAATCGTCCTAATCCGCGTACTTGCGCTGCGTGCGCCGGTAGAGCGTCACGCCGAACCAAAGCTCCCAGAAGATCGCTAACGTGATGAGCGCGGCGACGACCGAGACTAGCTGCGACTCAGTTACCTTCTGCACGACCACGTACACGTCTCCGCACAACCCCAGAGCAAGCGGGACGAGCGCGGCGACGACCATCTTCGAGGCGAAGCGGTGGAAATGCTCCGTCTCCTCGCCGCGCTCGACGATGCGGTGATACGCAGCCGGCGTCATCAGAAAAATTATGGTCAACGCAATCAGGCCGAGGCTCGCGAGGTGGATGTATTTTGAAAGGTTCGCGAGCTTGTCGAACGACTCCGTCAGCACCGCGATGAATTGAAAGCCCAGAAGCGCCTGCGCGCCCGGAAGCACCACGCGCGCCTCCGTCAAAACGTGCTTGATCTTGTCGCTCAGCTTATCTCTCTCGTCCCGCTTCGCATCCTTCTCTTCGTCCATCTCACGCTCCTCTCTCTGCGCCTCCGCAATCTCATCGGCGCGAGCGCGCCGGCTGTACAGCTCAAGCAAGTACCAGAACGAGACCGCGACCAACACACCCAAAACTCCCGCCGCCAAGCCCGCCTTCCAACCGACGATCTTCTGCGTCGCCACGTAAAGGTCTATGCCGAGTCCGAGCGCGAAGGGCAACATCGCCCAAAGCATCACCCTTGACGTATAGCGATGAATCTCTTCCGTGTCCTCGCCGCGCTCGACCAGACGATGGTACGACGACGGCGAGATGAGCAGCGCGATTGCGACGAGCATCAGGCCGAGCGCGACGAGCTTGAGCAGTTGCGACGGAAGCGGGAGCGACTCGAACCCATTCTCCATTATCGAGCGGAACTGAAAACCCAACAGCACCTGCGCGCCGAGGACGAGCATGCGGCTCTCGTCCAGCACGTTTTGAACTTTATTTTTAAGTTGCGCCATCAACACCCCTTTGTTCGGATTGTGATCGGTCGAGCGCTTCTTTGTAAACTCGCACAAGCTCGCGCTTCAGAACCTTACCCGTCGGCCCCTTCGGGAGCGACGCGACGACGCGCACGGTCTTCGGGCACTTGAAGTCCGCAAGATGCTCGCGGCAATAAGCGACTATCTCATCCTCGCTCGCCGCGTGCCCCGATTTGAGCACGACGAAGGCCGCGACCTCTTCGCCGTAAAGCTCGTCGGGCACGCCGAAGGCCGCGGCCTCCGCGATTGCCGGATGCTTGTAGAGCAGCTCGTCAATCTCGCGCGGGTAGATGTTCTCACCGCCTCGGATAATCATATCCGACTTGCGGTCAATGATGTAGAAGAAGCCTTCCCGGTCGCGATAGCCCACGTCCCCCGTGTGAAACCACCCGCCGCGGAATGCGCGCCGCGTCGCCTCCTCGTTGCGAAAGTAAGCCTTGAAGATGTTCTCGCCGCGCATGACGATCTCGCCCTCCGCGCCGAAGGGAACTTCTCTGTCCTCCTCGTCAACAATCATCATCTCGTTCCCGATGCTCTGCCCGCACGAGCCTGCTCGACGACGCGCGTCGGGCGGATTGAAGGTCGAGCGGCACGTTGACTCCGAAAGCCCGTACCCTTCGATGACGAGGCAGCCGAACGTCTCCTCGAAGCGGCGCAGAACTTCCGCAGGCACGGGCGCGCTGCCGCACATCGCGAAGCGCAGTTGCTCCGTGCTGAGTTCGGCGGGCACGCCTTCCGGGTACGTCGCGAGCAGCATCGAGAGCATCGTCGCGACCGAGCCGAAGGATGTTACGCGATAGTCGCTGATGATCTGCCAGAAGCGCGACGCGGAGAAGCGCGGGCTGACGACGGTCGAGCCGCCCGCGTAGAGCGCGCTCATCGTCGTCACAGACACGGCGTTCATGTGAAAGAGCGGCATGATCGTCAGCAGCCGTTCATTTTCATTGAAGCCCAGCCACTCGACTATCTGCCGAGCGTTGGCGAGAAGGTTCGCGTGCGTGAGCAGACACCCTTTAGGCTTCCCCGTCGTCCCCGAAGTGTAGATGATTATCGCCTCGTCTTCGGAATCAATCTCCGCCTCGCCCCAATCCCCCGGCGCATCCTCGAACTCTCTCGTCGCCTCCTGCTCGTCGTCGAACACGACCGCACTTTTCAGCGCGGGCAAGTCGCCGCGAATCTCCTCGACCTGCGCCGCGAACTCAGAACTGTAAAGAAGCAGTTTCGCCTCGGAGTTTCCGACGACGTAGGCCGTCTCTTCTGCTTTGAGGAGCGAGTTGACCGGCCCGGCCAGCGCGCCCAACTTGAAGCATGCGAAGTATGCGATGACGTACTCCGCGCTGTTCGGCATGAGCAGGCTGACCACGTCGCCCTT
Organism: Pyrinomonadaceae bacterium; assembly: GCA_035630035.1. Classification (GTDB taxonomy): domain Bacteria; phylum Acidobacteriota; class Blastocatellia; order Pyrinomonadales; family Pyrinomonadaceae; genus QHXN01. Next base: position 2,437 of record DASQLL010000080.1, read on the forward strand.
CGCGACGCCGTGCGCGTGGAGCATGCCGGCGGCGCGATTCACAGCCGCGTCGAACTGCGCGTATGTGTAGCGCCTGCCGTCGCGCTCCGAGAACAGAAAAACTTTTTCGGGCGAGTCGGCGGCGCGCACTTCTAAAAGCTTGCGGAGGTTGTTTGTCGTCATACGCTACTTCAGTGTCTATTCATTCTTGAGCTTAACGTAAGAAACGTTCACCGCAGAGGCGCAGAGAGCGCAGAGTTCACGCAGAGGAATACAAAATCTCTGCGCCCCCTCCGCGTTCTCTGCGCCTGCGGCGGTGAGCCTCAACTTTCTTTTCACTCAAGGATGAATAGACTGTGATTCTACTTCAATTTTTTACTACCCCGCCGCGCGTTGTGCTATATTTTGCGGGCTTTTTAAGGCCACGTCCGCGGGCTGAAGGATTTCCGTAGCGCCCAAGCTTAACGAAAACGCTCCCATTTTCCCAAGCGGCTCTGCCTATGGCGGTAGCTCTCAGCATAACTTTCGCCCGCGCGAGCGTCGAGGCACGAGGGAGCAAACTCTTATGGAAACTTACCGTAACTTCATCGGCGGCGAGTGGGTCGAGTCAGTCTCCGCCAACAGGGTCGAAAACGTAAACCCCGCCAACACGGATGACAAGCTCGGCGTCGTCCGCCTCGCGACGCGCGACGAAGCGCGCCGCGCCGTCGAGTCCGCGTCCGAAGCCTTCCGCGCGTGGCGCACGACGCCCGCGCCCGCGCGCGGTCGCATCGTTGCGCGCGCCGCGCGCATGCTCGAAGACGACAAGGAGAATCTCGCGCGGCTTCTCACGCGCGAGGAGGGCAAGACCGTATCCGAAGCGCGCGGCGAGATTCAGCGCGCGGCCAACGTCGCGGACTTCGTCGCGGGCGAGGCGCGGCGTATGAAGGGCGAGACCATACCCTCTGAGCTTCCCAGCAACTTCGCGTACACTTTAAAGCAGCCGCACGGCGTCGTCGCCGTCGTCACGCCTTGGAACTTCCCCGTCGCAATCCCCGTCTGGAAGATCGCGCCCGCGCTCGTCGCGGGCAACACGGTCGTCTTCAAGCCCGCGACCGTCACGCCCGCGACCGCCGTCCGCATCGTTGAAATCTTCGCCGAGGCCGGCATACCCGCGGGCGTTCTGAACCTCGTGCTAGGCTCCGGCTCGGAAGCGGGCGACGAGATAGTTAACCACCGCGCCGTGCGCGCAATCTCGTTCACAGGCTCGAACGGCATCGGCATAAAGCTCTACGAACAGTCGGCGCGTCGCGGCGTCCGCGTGCAGTGCGAGATGGGCGGCAAGAACCCCGTCGTGATTCTCGAAGACGCCGACATGAGTCTCGCCGTCGAGTCAACGGCGCAGGGCGCGTTCGGCTCGACGGGTCAGCGCTGCACAGCGACGAGCCGCGCCGTCGTCGTCGAATCCGTGGCGGACGAGTTCGTCTCGCGCATCACGGAGCGCGCAAAGTCCTTACGCATCGGCGATGGGCTTAGTGCGGACACGGACGTTGGGCCGATAGTTGACGCTGCTCAGTTCAAATCCGTCCTCGGCTACATAGACGTAGGGCGCGAGGACGGCGCGGAGCTTTTGTGCGGCGGCGAGCCTGCTGTCGGCGCGGGACTCAGCAAGGGCTTCTTCGTCAAGCCAGCCGTCTTCGACCGCGTCACGCCCGACATGCGAATCGCGCGCGAGGAGATTTTCGGCCCCGTGCTTTCGGTGCTTCGCGTCAAGGATTTTGAAGAGGCCTTGCAGGTCGCCAACGACTGCGAGTTCGGCCTCTCGTCCTCGGTCTTCACGAACGACGCGGCGCGCGTCTTCCGCTTCGTTGACGAGATCGAGACGGGCATGACGCACATCAACTCGCCCACGACGGGCGGCGAGGCGCACGTCCCCTTCGGCGGCATCAAGTCAACGGGCATCGGCGATTTCGAGCAAGGCTCGACCGCGCTCGACTTTTACACAGAGCTGAAGGTCGTCTACGTTGATTACACGGGCAGGAAACGGGAAGGAAATCTGTATTAACGTAACAAGACAGTAGGGGCAGGGCTTGTGAAGGCTGCCCGCGCTTTGAGTCCGTCGAGCGCCAACGCGCCTTGATTTGATTGACGGCGTAGGCACGGATGGGAGGGCTTGCGATGAGAAACGCAGGATATTTTATCTTGGGACTGCTCGTTCAACTGCCGTCTATCTTGACTGCTCTGGTGTGCATAATTATCGCGGCGGTTCGCTGGAAGCGGCATCCCAGAATTTCGCTGCTCTTGATACTGAGCCTGAGTTGGATCACGGTGCAATCGCTGATCTTTGATGCCATATTTTTCTTCGCGCCCCAGTGGTTAATTGATCAAGGCAAGACTTCAAGCCTCGATACTTTCTACACAGTGACGGGCGTGACGTACAACGTCATGGCAGCGCTCGCGCTGGCTCTGCTGCTTGTAGCAGTCTTCAGCCTGAGGATGCCGTCGCAGCGCACCGTCTGAAGCGGCTTCGCTGCCGGTTTTTGATAAAGCCGACGCAAGGGCGATCTAACTTTCGGAGCAAGCGGTCAACGATAACTTCCCGGCGTGCTGTTCGACGCAGGAGGATTCAATGGACTCAGCTTCTGAACTGCTTCGCAGCCTGTTGATGCGGTTGCCCACGCTCTTGCTGTTCGCGGCAGGAGTCGTATTTGCAATCATACGCTGGAAGCGGCATCCGAAAGTTTCCCTGCTGACGCTGCTTGGGCTTTGCATTTGGCAAATTGAATCGTTCGCGTTTATGTTCGTGCGAAATCGTCTGCCGGATTGGTTACGCGAGAACGGCTGGGATTCCGAGAGCACGATTACAGCTTACTTCGCGATTAATCTGACGCAGGATTTCTTCTATTCCATAATGCTAATTCTGCTGGTTGCGGCAGCCCTCAGCCAGCGCGGCAATCGTCTTTCCACCAGTAGTTGAGCAAAGCCATGAGCAAACCTGAAACACAAACCAATCAATCGGAGATCGTCAGCAAGCATAAGGAATTTCTCTTCCCCGCCGTTGCGACTTACTACCGAGAGCCTCTCGCGCTCGTCCGCGGCGAGGGCGAGCACGTCTGGGACGATCAAGGCAACAAGTACCTCGACTGCTTCGGCGGCGTTCTGACCGTCAGCGTCGGCCACGCGAACCCGAAGGTCAACGAGGCCGTCATCGAGCAGATAAAGAAAATCCAGCACACCTCGACGCTCTACGCCAACAAGCCGCAGTCCGACCTCGCCGAAAAGCTTCATCAGATAACGCCGGGACGTTTGAAGAAATCATTCTTCACGAGCAGCGGCACAGAAGCCGACGACATGGCAATCCACTCGGCGAAGATCGCGACGGGAAGGCACGAGATAGTCGTCCTGCGCCACAGCTATTCGGGACGCTCCGCCACGGCTCTTTCGGCCACGGGCCACTCGACTTGGCGGCCTCTGCCGCCGCAGGTCGCAGGCATAGTCCACGCGCGCGCACCTTATTGTTACCGATGTCCTTACAAGCTCACGTACCCCGAATGTGGCTTAGCGTGTGCGGAAGACATCGAAGAGTTGATCATGACGACGACGACGGGCGAGATAGCAGCCTTCATGGCCGAGCCGATACTCGGCGTCGGCGGCTTCATCGTCCCGCCCGCCGGCTACTTCGAGCGCGTCGCCGAGATTACGCGCAAGCACGGCGGCCTCTTCATCGCGGACGAGGTGCAGACCGGCTGGGGGCGTACGGGCGACAAGTGGTTCGGCATCGAGCACTGGAACGTCGAGCCTGACATCATCACCTCCGCTAAGGGCCTCGGCAATGGCGTCCCCGTCGGCATCACGGTCGCCACGCCCGAAGTTGCTGACAAGTTTCCGGGCCTTACGTTCTCGACCTTCGGCGGCAACCCCGTCTCGATGGCCGCCGCGCTCGCCGTCATCAAATTCATCGAAGACGAGGACTTGAAGACCAACGCCGCGAAGGTCGGCGCGTACTTCCGCCAGCGTCTCGAAGAGCTTAAAGACAAGTACACAGTCATCGGCGACGTGCGCGGCATGGGCCTGATGCAGGCGCTCGAGCTTGTCAAAGACCGCGAGACGAAAGAGCCTGACCCGCAATCCGTCCTCAAAGTCTTCGAGGAGACCAAACGCCGCGGCGTCCTCATCGGCAAGGGCGGCCTCTACGGCAACGTCATCCGCACGGGTGTTATGCTCAACTCGACGAAGGACACGATTGACGAATTGATTGCGGCGTTGGATTCAGCTTTTTCAGGTGCGGCCACATAATGCTGATCATCTTTCCGCCCTACGTGTTGAAGCGTATGATTGAGCGGAATATTCCGGTGGACGCGGTGCGCGATGTTCTGGAAAACGGTGAGGTGATTGAAGAATACCCTGCCGATGAGCCGCCGCGTTATTTGATGCTTGGTTGGAGCGGAGCGAGGCCGATTCACGTGGTCGGCGAAGATGATCCGGTGACAGGTGAGACTACGGCGGTCACAGTGTACGAGCCTGACATCAAACTCTGGAAAGACAATTTTACGAAGCGTCGAAGGTGAGATATATGAAATGCATAATCTGTAAACACACGCTAATGAAGGAAGGCACAACTATCTTGCCGATAGAGCGCGGCAACGCCATCCTGCTCGTGACGGACATCCCCGCGCAAGTCTGCGCCAACTGTGGCGAGCCATATCTTGACGAAGACACGGCGCGCGACGTGCAGGAATTGGCGAACGAAACTCTGGCAGGTGAGGTCAGCTACGCGGAAGCGCGCGGCGAGCGCACCGTTTTAGTCGCACCCTTCGCTTAGGCGCGCGGCGTCCTCATATGACAACAATTTTAAGCAATGAAACTTTACAAGACGAAATCGCCGTTTCGGTAGCGCAGGTTTTGGCTTCGGCGAATCGCAAGGCGAAAGAGTTGGGTGTTGACGCAAAAGAAAGCCTGATTACCGTTTCGCAGCACTTGGCGAAAGGCGTTTGGTTGTGGCGCGTGCATTATGGCGCGAGAGATTACGTCGGGCGGCGCGGCGGCGATTTAATGATTGATATTGACCCGGCAGATGCAGACATCAAACAGATTTTGCGTGGACAATGAAGCTGGATTTAGAACTTTAAAATAAAGACGTTGGATGAATCTTTTACAACTCTCAGTGCTTAGCTTTTCGAGGTAAAACGTCATGTCACACCCTTTGAGTCGCGAATTTTGCCGCCCGATGGCAGGGCAAAAGTTCAAGGTCGACAGTAAGGAATACGTTTTAGGCGGCGCATTGGGTGACGGTGCAGTTGGCTTAGTAAGGCGGGCATCGCTAGCTAATGATGCTCAGGAGTATGCAGTTAAATTCCTTGCCCCTGATCCTAAATACATTGAAG
>DASQLL010000081.1:0-4372 GCA_035630035.1 Pyrinomonadaceae bacterium
GCATCCTTGCCCGCCAACGCGCCAATAGGCGCGTCCATCTTCGCGCCTGCGGCGCTCAAGGCGGGCAGGGATGCCCGCGCTCCCAGGTGCACGCAATTGCAAACGGCTATAAACGGTCGCACCCGAATGCAAATCGCTATATTTGCCTTCTAAGAATTTTCAGGCGAGAGCGGAAGCTCGATTGTGAAGCGTGTGCCGTCGCCGGGACGGCTGTCGGCGCGGATTGTGCCGCCGTGCTGCTCGACGATCTGCTTGGCGATGGCGAGGCCGAGGCCAGTCCCCTTCTTCTTCGTGGTGAAGAACGGCTCGAATATGCGCGCGCGCGTGCGCTCGTCCATGCCGGGGCCGCGGTCTGCGAACTGTATGCGCGCCGCGGCCACCTGTTTGCCGACCTCGCCGTTGCCGCGCTCGCGCGAAAGGGTATTGATGCGCTCGGTCGTGATGGTCACGGCGCTCTCGGTGGGGCTTGCGTCAACGGCGTTGGCGAGCAGGTTGACAAAGACCTGCCTCAACTGGTCTTCGTCCCAGTTGCCGCGAATCGGCTCGTTCGCGTAACTGCGCTCGACGTGCGTGCGCTTCTCGCGCAGCTTGTCGGAGATGAGATCGAGGCTTTCTCCGAGCAGCTCCGTGAGGTCAACGTCGTCGAGCGTGAGTTGCTTGCGGCGCGAGAAATGCGTCACGTCGAGCGTGAGTTTCGACAGGTGCTCGATGCCGCGCTCGACGAGGTCAATGGTCGTGATGGACTCGCGGTCTTTCGTCATGTCGCGCAACATTGCGACGCCGAGGCGTATGCTCCCCAGAGGATTTTTTATCTCGTGCGCCACCTGCGCCGCCGCCTGCCCGACGGCGGCCAGAGCCTCCTGACGCCGCAACCCTTGCTCGTTCTCCGCCGCCTCGGTCACGTCCACGAGCGTCAAAAGCTGTCCCTGCTCGCCCTCGATTTCGAGCGGCGAGGAGTATACGTCGAACGCGCGCTCATCCTTCCCGTCGCCCCCCGCCATTCGGAAGCGTCCGCGATAGGCCGTGCTGGTCACGCGCGTCGAGGTGGCCGCCGAGAGCAGCTTCTGCCCCTCTTCGGTGGTGAACCCTTCGTGGACGGACGCGCCGATAGCGGCGTCGGGGAAGACCTCGAAGAAGGCGACGTTGGCCGAGCGCAAGCGATCCTGCCGGTCGAAGGCCGCGACCGCGCTCGGCATGCCTTCGAGCATCTGCGAGTTGAACTGCCGCTCGCGCCTTAGCGCGGCGAGGCTTCGGCGCATCAGGCGGAAGCGACGCCAGACCTCGAAGAACGTCGCGGCGGCGACGGCAAGCCCGGTCAGCGCGCCCAGCCACATCAGGAAACGAATGTCGCTCTGAGTTTTCTTCAGGGCCTTGTCGCGTTGCTCGTCGAGGGCTTCGCGCTGGTCGCCGACTTCCGACATGAGCGTTTGAAGTTTCCCGTCCAGGTCGCGCTGGGCCGGAAAGCCTTTGAGAGAGTATTCGCTCAGGTCTTTGGTCAGCTCAACGTACTCGCCGAGGAGACGGCGCACCTCCTGCTTCTTCTCGGTGTCCTTGAGCGGCAGCGCGTCGAAGCCGGGCAGGAGTTTCTCGAACGCCCCGCGCTCGTTACGCAGACGCATTTCGGTGGGCGGCATCATAACGCCCTCCGTGCCTGCATCAATGCGCCCGCGGATGCGCGCCTCCGTGTCAAGGCGGCTTAGCGCGAGGCGCAGGTTGAGCAGTTGGTTGAGCATCGTGCCGAGCGTGCGCTCTTCGCTCTGCGTCGAGAAACGTATGTCCTGCACCTTGTCCGCGCTCAGGTATCCGAGGCCGACGACGAGGCCGACGAGCAATGCGAAGCCGAGCAGCAGAGGGAGCAGCGCCGCCAACAGCGAAACTTTCACGCCCTCCGTGACCGCGTCGCTGAGCTTCCCTTTCAGCCAGCGCGCGGTCTCTCCCCCCTCCACCTCCTCAAGGCGGCTGTAAACCACGCGCCCCTTATTTTTGTTGTCGTCCTCTGGCATCTCTTTGGTGAATGGTAAATGGTAAATGGTAAGTGAATACTATCCGACCTGAGCATTTACAACTCGACTTGAGCAGTATTCAACAACTGTTCACCATTTACCATTTACCTTTCACTACTTCTTAACGTCCATCCAGTTGTCGCCCGTGCCGACCTCGACTTCGAGCGGCACGTCCAGCTCAACCGCCGTCTCCATCTCGCGCTTGAGGATTTCGGCGACCTGCTTCGCCTCTTTCCTCGGAGCTTCGATCAGAAGCTCGTCGTGAACCTGCATGACCGTCCGCGCCTTGAGTCCCGCGGAGCGCAGCGCCTCTTCAACTTTGAGCATCGCGATTTTGACGATGTCGCTCGCCGAGCCTTGAATGGGCATGTTGATGGCCTCGCGCTCGGCGCGCGCGCGTATGTTGCCGTTGCGGTCGTTGACGGCGGGGACGGGGCGCAGTCGCCCGTAGATCGAGCGCACGATGCCGCCCTCCTCGCGCGCCTTCTCAGGCAGCTCCTCCATGTAGCGGCGCACGCCCGCGTATGTTTTGTAGTAGTCGTCTATGACCTGCTTCGCCTCCTTGCGCGAGATGCCGACGCGTTGCGACAGGCCGAAAGGCTCGACCGCGTAGGCGATTGCGAAGTTGACGATCTTCGCGAAGCGACGCTTCTCTTTCAGCTCCTCTTTCGTCTTCGCGCCGAAGACGAGCTGCGCGGTGCGCGCGTGTATGTCGTCGCCGTTCTGGAAGGCTTCGAGCATGTGCTCGTCGCGCGTGATGTGCGCGAGCAGCCGCAGTTCGAGCTGCGAGTAGTCGGCGGCGACGAAGACGTTGCCCTCGTCGGGGACGAACGCGCGGCGTATGCGACGGCCAAGCTCGGTGCGAATCGGAATGTTCTGGAGATTCGGCTCGCTCGAACTTAACCGCCCCGTCGCTGTGACGGTCTGGTTGAGCTGGCTGTGTATGCGACCGTCCGAGCCGACGAGCGCGGGCAGCGCGTCGGTGTAGGTCGCCTTGAGCTTGTCCAGCTCGCGGAACTCTATCAGTAGGCGCGGCAGCTCGAAGCCTTGCGCGGCCAGCTCGTCAAGGACTGCGCGGCTCGTGGAGACCTGTCCCGTCGCGGTCTTGCGTCCGGTGCTGATGTTCAGCTCTTCCAAGACCTCGCCGACCTGCTTCGGCGAGTTTATCTTGAACTCGCGCCCCGCGACCTTGTAAATCTGCGCCGTCAGTTTCTCAAGCTCCGCGCCGAAGAGCGCCGACAGCTCGCCCAGCACGGACGTGTCAACGCGCAGGCCCGCGCGCTCGATATGATAGAGCAGCGAAGCGATGGGAATCTCGATCTCGTTGTAGATTGATTCGAGTCCCTGTTCGAGTATGCGACCGTGAAGCACGTCCGCCGTCTGCGCCGTGAAGTCCGCGGCCTCCGCCGTGCGCCAATGCTCCGGCGTCCAGCCTTCGCCCTGCGCCTCGCTCCACCCTTCCGCGCCCACGGCCTCGCGCGCAAGGTCGCCGAGGTCGTAGCGGCTTCGCGTCGGGTCGAGCAGGTACGCCGCGAGCAGCGTGTCGTCCGTAACGCCCTCGATCTCTATCCCGGCGGTCGTGAGCAGAGCGACGGCGCGCTTTAGGTCGTGGACGGATTTCGAGAGCAGGCCGTTCGAGAGAACGTCGCGGAGCATCGAGACGGCCTGCTCGCGTCCGCCCTCGAACTCGTCGAAGCTGACGAAGTGCGACGTGTGCGGCGCGTAGGAGATTGCTAGACCTGTGGCGGGCTGCCCGTCCTCGCGCACGCTCGTCTGCTGCCCCGCGCCCGCGGGCGTCGAGTCGGCGAGCGCGAACGCCCAGTGCTCAACGTCCCAGAGCTTTCTCACGAGCGATTCAAGCTCGGAGATTGTCTTTAACTGTTTGTAATTCTTCGCCGCCACGACGTTGTCGGTCTCGGATGCGGCGTCTGCGAACTCGCGCGTGAGCGTCTGAAATTCAAGCTCGCGGAAGAGCTTGTATGCGGCTGCGCGGTCGGGAGCTTTGCAGCGCAGGCGTTCGAGGTCGAGCTTGATGTTAACGTCCGTCTTTATCGTCGCAAGCTCTTTCGACTGGAGTATGAGTTCGGCGTTGTCGCGCAGAGACTCGCGGTAGGTCTTGCGCTTGACCTCTTCCCAGTGAGCGAGCGCGTTCTCTATCGAGCCGAACTCTTTGACTAGCTCCACCGCGCCCTTCGGGCCGATGCCGGGCGCGCCGGGAATGTTGTCAACCGAGTCGCCCATCAGACCCAAAAGGTCAATGATCTGTCGCGGCGGCACGCCGAATTTATTTTCGACCCAACGCTCGTCGCACCACTCTACGGGCGGCACAGGCTCTTTGCGTTTCACGTTCTGCGAGTTGTTCCGCATGC
>DASQLL010000082.1:0-2401 GCA_035630035.1 Pyrinomonadaceae bacterium
CGGTAGAAAGGGGGCTGGGGGCTGGGGGTTAGGGGCTGGTTAAAGACACACGTTTTAACCAGCCCCTAACCCCCAGCCCCTAGCCCCTTTCTTTTATGGCTCTTCTCGAAGTTCTCCAACTCGTAGGCTACAGCACGGCGGCGGCGCTCCACCTTTGGATCGGCGCGCTGCTGGTCAAGCGTCGTCGCATGCTCGGCAAGATCGAGCGCGTGCTGATGTTTCTCGCCGTGACGTTGGGCGTCTGGCACACGTCGAACCTTCTGGTCGCGCTGCACGCGATGCTGGGGTTGTCGGTCGAGCGCTGGACTGTGCTGCTGCGCCTTGCGGACACGCTCGCGGTCGTCAGCGTGACCGTGACCTACTCGATGCTCCTGCACGTCCACATACATCTGTGGGCGGACGTTCGCAGGCGTGGGCTTACGTGGAGCGAGCGTGCGCGCGTCTATCTTTCGTACCTCCCCGCGGTCTTCCTCGTCTACGCCGCGCCGAAGCTCTGGACGGGCGTCTACGCGCCGATGTTCGAGCGCCTCTCGCACCTGCTCGTGCCGTTCGCGTTGTGGGCGGCATACGTTCTATGTCTCGTCGCGGGCACGGATTTTTTAATTGCACGCCTGTCGAAATCGAGGACGGAGAAGTTGCTGCTCAAGACTCTCGCGGCCTCGTTCCTCGCAATCGCGGGACTCATCCTTGCCGTTTATGGATTCGGCGTCGGGCGTGGGACGGCGCTTGAGGAATACCTGAAGACGGTCGCCAACCTCGGCTCGCTGCTTCCAACCGCGCTGCTCGCGTATCACATCTACCGCTATCGCTATCTGGAACTTATTCTCAAAGAGAGTCTGATAGTCGCGTCCTTCGCGTCGGTCGTGCTGGTCGTCTACCTCTACGGCATACGCAACATCGCGCTTTGGCTGACGGCGCAATATGGCCTTCGGCCCGGCGCGGTCGAGGGGCTTCTGATACTCATGCTCGCGCTCGTCGCCGCGCCGCTTCGTCGTTGGCTCGACAAGCGGTTTCGCAGACTCTTCGAGCAGGAGGCGAGTCTCTTTCGCGACGTGATCGCGCGCATCGGCAGCAACGTGGGGCGTTACGGACAACTGCCGGAGCTTCTGCGATTCGTCGAAGAGCGCGCCGCCGAAGGACTCGGACTGCGACGTGTTCGGCTTCTAACGCTCGCCTCGTCTCCTACGTCCGATAACGAAGGTGCTGACGCTGAAAGAAATTCCGCGGAGTTCGCAGGGCGGTCGGCGAGCGTCGCCGCGGGCGCGGGGAACGGCGATGGAAAGTTGCAAAGCGTGGAAGCGGGCGGCGCTTTGTCGAATGAAATAGCGGGCGTCGAAAAAAAATATCCCCCGAATATAAATACGGCCTCTTCAAAGACACCGACCGAGGCCGAAGCGTTTGAAGCGGGGGAAGATTCGCAGTGGGCTGCGCGTGTGCTTGAGATTTCACGCGCGCGAGATTGGCTGCCGGTCGAGGACGAGCCGTTGTTGAGCGGAGCGGGCTGGGAGATCGCGTTCCCTCTGCGGCGCGACGAGAGGGAAGTCGGCCTGTTGCTGGTTGACGCACAGCCGGACGCTCTGACCTACGAAGCGCGCGCACTTCTCGAACTGCTCGCCGGGCAGGTCGCAATCGCCGTAGAGGATTTCCGTCTGGTGGAGGCGAACGTGCGGCTCGAACGCCGCATCGCGCAGAGCGAAAGGCTCGCCGCGTTGGGGCAGATGGCCGCTACGGTCGCGCACGAGGTCAAGAATCCTTTGTCGGCTATCAAGTCAATAGCGCAGGTTATGCGCGAGGACGAATACCTCAAGCGTGAATACGCGCGCGACCTTGAGTTGATCGTGGGCGAGACCGACCGCCTATCGCAGAGCGTCACGCAGATGCTCAGCTTCGCGCGAACCGCGCCGCCCGCCGAGACCCCGCGACGCGCCGACGAGCTGCTTCAATCTCTCTCGCACCTTTTCCAGAAGGAGGCGACGGCCCGCAAGGTGGCTCTTAAAACCGACTTCGAGTCCGTCACGTCGGAGCTTGAAGGCGCGTGCGCTGCATCAGTCCGCGACGCTCTCTCGAACCTTCTGTTGAACGCGATTCAGGCGACGCCCGCGGGCGGCGAGGTCAATCTATCCGCGCGCGTAGAGGGCGAAAGAATGATCCTCTCGGTCGCGGACAGCGGCAAAGGCGTCGCGCCTGAGCATCGCGCGAGAATCTGGGAGCCGTTCTTCACGACCAAGCAGCGCGGGACGGGCTTGGGTCTTGCAATCGTCCGCAAGCGCATTGAAGAGGTCGGTGGCGAAGTGCGGCTCGCTACTCCGCGAAGCGGCGAAGGCGCGCGCTTTGAGTTGATAATTCCTCTTCGTAAATGAACGCCGGTGCAGTACCGTGGGGCGATCAGCTTCATGTAAAG
>DASQLL010000083.1:0-21904 GCA_035630035.1 Pyrinomonadaceae bacterium
GTCGGCGAGGATTTTCGACGGCCCTGCGATGAAGAGCGCCTGAAGCTCCGCTTCGTTCAGGCCGGTCAGGTTCGTGCTGTAGCCCTCGACGAGCGCCCAGCCCCCACCCGCGCCGCGCTCCGCCGTGACGGGCACGCCCGCCGCGCTCAAAGCCTCCATGTCGCGCTGAATCGTGCGCTCCGAGACCTCCATGCGCCCGGCCAGCTCGCGCGCCGTCATGCGCCTGTGAAGCTGCAAGAGCAGCATGATCGAAAGCAAACGGTCTGCGCGCATACGCCCACGCCTCCTCTAAGTCGGATTCCCGCTTGGCCCGAAACTTTATCAGAAGAATATGACAGGAGGTGTCGTGAATGGGAGAGTATGCTCTGCCGCGTGAAAACATTTTTCGGCGCGCGGGTGAACATCCGGCGCGCGAACGGCGGCGTCTCTTCGGAACGGAGGTGAGCGATGAAAAACTTGGAAGGCAAGGTGGCCGTCGTCGCGGGCGCGACGCGGGGCGCGGGGCGCGGCATCGCGCGCATGCTGGGCGAGGCGGGCGCGACCGTCTATTGCACGGGACGGAGCAGTCGCACCGAGCCGAACAAGAGCGGGCATCACTACGCCGGTCGGCCCGAAACGATTGAGGAGACGGCTGAGTTGGTGACTGCCGCGGGCGGAGTCGGCATCGCGGTTCGCGTGGATCACACAAACGAAGGTGAAGTGGTCGCACTCTTCAAGCGCGTGAAGAAAGAGCAGCGGCGTCTCGACGTTCTCGTCAACATCTTGACGGGGCAGCCCGTCACGGAATGGAAGCCTTTCTGGAAGCTCCCGGTCGAGAAGGGGCGCGCGATGCTCGACGCGTGGCTTTGGCCGCACATCACGACCTGCCGGCACGCCGCGCCGCTCATGGTCGAGCGTGGGTCGGGCCTCATCGTCGAGATAGTCGAGCAGGACACAATCGGCCACCACGGGCAGTTCTACTTCGATCTGTTCGAGGTGTTTCTAAAGCGCATCGCTTACACGATGGCCGAAGAGCTTGCGCCGCACGGCGTGAGCGCGCTCGCCATCACGCCCGGCTTCATGCGAACCGAGGCGATCATGGAGGGGTTCGGCGCTACCGAAGAGAACTGGCGCGAGGTCGCGGAGACGAACCCGAAGGCGCGCGGCTTCGGGTTCGCGGGATCGGAAACGCCCTGCTTCGTCGGTCGCGCCGTCGCCGCGCTGGCCGCGGACGCTTTCGTTGCGCGCAAGAGCGGCGGCCTCTACAGCTCTTGGAGTCTTTCGGAAGATTACGGCTTCACGGACATTGACGGCTCGCGCCCGAACATGGGCGCGTACATGGCCGAGCACTTCCCTCACATCTTCTGCGCCAAGCCGAACATCGGCTTCCAATGGACGCTCGCGCCCGTGCCCGAAGCGGAGCGCAAGCGCGTTAAGAAGAAGTCGAAAGGCGCGAGAGCAGCTTGAAATACAGGAGGCAGGAGGCAGGAGCAGGAGGCAGGTTAAGAGATTGCGCTTTGAAATCTCGAATCTCGAATCCGAGCTTTCTCGTCTGCTTCCTGCTCCTGCCTCCTGCCTCCTGCTCCTGCCTCCTGCCACTGCCCCTGTTTTTATCCGCGCAGAAAAGGGCGCGCTTCGCTTGAGCGGACGTGTCCGGGGAAGTTGCGGTGCGTGCTCATGAGGAACGCGGTCGTGCTTGAGCGGAGCGCGTTGCCGTGCGTCGCCAGCAGGCGCACCATGTGACTGAAGGCGTTCGCTCCGTAGTAGTAGCCGTCGCTCAAAGATACCAACACGTCCGCCGTGTGGCGCACGCGCGGCGAGTAGACCGACTCGTAGAGGTTCGCGGGCGCGTCCGGGTACTCGTGGCGCGCGGTGCTATCGAGCCACGCATCCGAAGCGGCGTACCCGCGCTCGTCGAGTCGCCCCTCTTTACTCAAAGCGCGCGCGACCTGTGCGAGTCCGAGCGGATCGCCGCTTAGCTGCTCGTAGCGGTAGAGCGTCGCACCCTCGCTTTGCTCACGCCGGATGCTCGCGCGGCCACGCGCGCCCGTGACGATTGCCGCGCCTTCGCTCTCGTCGCGGTGAACGCTGAAGTCAACGCCTTCAAGCTCGCGGAGCGCGTCCGCAAGCTCCGCGCGGTCGGTCTCCTCGCCGCAGTAGAGCGCGGCGTAACCGCACAGACCGAAGCCGGGCGCGGAGACGCGACGCTTGCCGCGTGGCCGACGCATGTGGCTGACGACTTCGTAGCCGCAACGCTTGAGGTGCGTCTGAAGGTGAAGGCGTCGGTTCTCTTCGAGGTTCATGCCGTGGTCTGAGAACAGCACGATCTCTGTCTCCGCGCCCGCGGCCTTTTGAATCTCGCGCAGCAACCTGTCGAGCGACTGGAGCGCGACGATGAGGCGAGCGGGGCCGCCGATGTGAAGCAGCCCATCGGTCGCCTTGAGAAATCCGAAGAAGTCGCGGTCGGGCGGCGCGGCGAGGAAGCGCTCGCGGAAGCGTCGCATGTCCGTCTTCCAGACGGCCTCGGTCGCGACGTAAATCAAGAACTCGAATGCGAGCGGCTCCTGATAGTCCAGCTCGTCCATGTACGACGAAGGCACTTTGTCGGGCGTGCGCCAGCCGATGTACTTGCGTACCCCGCCGCGCAATTCTTTCGCCTCGCGGTCGAAGTACAGACTCTCGTAGCCGTTCGGCGGCGTCGCGCCGAGCATCTCCGCCAGCGCGACGTTCGTCAGCGTCGGAAACGGCGAGAGCAGACGCGCAGGCTCTTTGAAGTTTTCAAACAGCCCGCGCGACTTCGCCTCCGTGACGACATCGAACGGCACGCCGTCGAGGCACAGCAGAAGGCGGCGCGCGCGCGCGGGCGTCTTGACGACGCGCAACGCGCTTCGCCTCTCCGCGTCGCCCGGAGCGTCTTCACGCGCCGCGAGCAGCGGTGTTGGGTCATGCGAGGGACAGACTTCACTCATAAAATTTCCCCTGCTCGTCGGACACTAATCAGAGATGAAATTAACAGGGATGGACAGGATGAACAGGATAAGAAAGAAACGATGAACGATGAACGATGAACGATGAATGAAAGACAGCATGCCTTTCACCATTCATACTGCCGCGTTCATCCTTCCGCTTTTTCTTTATCCTGTTCATCCTGTCCATCCCTGTTAATTATTTCTTCACCAAGCATACCGTTGTCGTAGGTCATACGACTTAGTTGGCCTGCGTCGTCTTCGCGTCGTCCGCAACATCGCCCGCGTTCTCGGCGGACTTGCGCCCCATCTTGTAAGGCTCTTTCAGTCCGCGCTTGGCGTCCTCGTGCGAGTCGAAGACGTTCGGGCGCGCAAGCACAGCCTTGTACTGCGTGACGGCGTCGTCGCGCTTGCCCGCTACGTCCAAAGCCTGCGCGGCGCGAAGTCGCGCGCGCGTCGCCATAGAGCTTTCCGCGCCCTGCGCCGTAGCCGCGGCCAGAAACTCCTTCGCCGCGCGCTCGGCCTGACCCGCCACAAGAAGCGCGTCGCCGTAGCTGAAATGCACTAGGTCGAGCGGAGGCCGCGGCGCACCCGCCCCCTGCGCGGGCGCGAGCAGCGCGTCGAAGATGGCGAAGGCCTCGCCTTCGGTCTTCTTCGCCGCCTCCGGGTTCGTCGCTCGATCAACCTCCGCCTGCGAGACGAGCGCGTCCGCCGCCTCCATCTTGAAGATGTAGTTGCGCGGATACTTCGCTGCAAGCTCGCTTGCGTATGTGTGCGCCTCGCGGTAACGCTTCTCGCGTTTCAGGAGCGCGATAAGCACAGACTTCGCGTCGTCGCGCGCCCAAGTGCCTTCGCGCGCGACTTGTTCGAGCGTCGCAAGGCCACGCTTCTTCGAGCCGCGATGCCCGATGAGCGTCGCGCCTATCTTGAAGAAAGTCGGGAGCGCGCCGACGACGTAGTCGTACATGCCGATTGTCACTTTGGCGTCCGTGAAGCTGGGGTCAATCTTGACGAGGTCGCGATGATGGCCGACGGCGTCGTTGCCGTTGCTCAAGGCCGACATGAAGCTGCGCTCGACCATGCTGCCCCAAGCCGCCTTCAGCCCCTCGGACGCGCCGAGGTAGTAGAGCGCGTCCACGTCCTTCGGGTTCAGCTTGAGACGCGCCTCGCAAAGCTCCTTCGTCCTGCGCGTAAGCTCCCTGAACTCCGCGACGAGCTTCGGGTCGGCCTTGTCGTCCTTCTCTTTGTAGAAGCCCTCGGTGTTGTAGAGCGACGCTTGCAGACGGCGCGACTCATTCAAAGTCTTCAGCCAGAGGCTCGCGGCGAGGAACTGGTAGCCCGCCGGATGGTCGGGGAAAACTTTGGTCATCTCGTTGAAGCGGCGTCGCGCGCCCTCATAGTCGAGGTTGTAGAGCGCGCCGAACCCCTCCGTCCGAAGCTCGTCGAAACGCTTCTGGTCAAACGGAGCTTTCGTCGCCGCGCCCGTTTTTTCCGCGACGGCCTTTTCTGGCTGCGCTGTCGCCGCCGCGCCCTTTTTAGCTTGTGCGTTCGAGACGGGCGCGAGCGCGACCGTCAAAAAAATCGTCAGTAGTAGCTTGCGACTGTTCATAGTATTTCCCACGTTCAACTTAATGTGTAACTCTTGTTTGCCGGTCTAGAGCCTGCGAAGCAGGCGACCAGAATAAAGCCCAGCGTGGAGCGTAGCGGAACGCTGGGTGCGCGCGTCCAACAGTTTTCAAGCCCGCGCAAGCGGGCGTCAGATTGAACAATGGCGACTTTCATCAAACCTCTGTCGCTCACTCCGTGAGCTTGATCTTCCTACTACTTTGCTAACCCAGCGTTCGCCTTCGGCTTCACGCCGGGCTTTATTCTGTCGCTTGCTCCGCAAGCTAAAAAACAGTCTCACGTTAGATGCGTTCAAAAACTCTCCAGATACTTGACGCCCGCGCCCGTGTTGAATAGCACGACGCGCTCGTCCGGTTTCACATCCCCGCGCTCGATCAACTTCCGAAGCGCGGGCAGGCACGCCGCGCCTTCGGGAGCGGCGAACAGACCTTCCGCCGCGCCTATCTCTTTCACCGCCGCGAGCAACTGCTCGTCCGTCACCGCGACGGCTGTGCCGCCCGACGCACGCAGCGCGTCGAGTATGAGAAAGTCGCCGATGGCCTTCGGCACGCGCAGCCCCGACGCCACGGTCGCGGCATTCTGAAACTCGTCGGCGTGCCGTTTCCCTTCCTCGAACGCGCGCACAATCGGCGCGCAGCCCGCGGATTGAACCGTCACCATGCGCGGGCGCTTACTGCCGATCCAGCCCATCTGCTCCATCTCGTCAAAAGCTTTCCACATGCCGACAAGCCCCGTGCCGCCGCCCGTCGGGTAGATGATCCAGTCGGGCAGTTCCCAATCCATCTGTTCCGCAACCTCGTAGCCGAGCGTCTTCTTACCCTCGACGCGGTACGGCTCTTTCAAAGTCGAAACGTCGAACCAGCCTTCCGAGTCCTTGCGCCGCGCCACCTCCGCGCCGCAGTCG
The DNA here is from genome assembly GCA_035630035.1 of Pyrinomonadaceae bacterium. GTDB lineage: Bacteria > Acidobacteriota > Blastocatellia > Pyrinomonadales > Pyrinomonadaceae > QHXN01. Next base: position 5,476 of record DASQLL010000083.1, read on the forward strand.
GTTATCAATCCGTCCATCAAGGTAACGTGCGCGCCCGTCTGTTCGCACTCGACGACGTTAGCGCGCGGCGTGTCGCGCGGCATGAAGATGTAGGCTTCCAGCCCTGCGCGCGCGGCGTATGCGGCGAGCGCGCCCGCGGCGTTCCCGGCAGAAGGCGCGGCAAGCTTTCGCGCCCCCAACTCTTTCGCCATCGAGACCGCCGCCGACATCCCGCGCGCCTTGAAGCTCTGCGTCGGATTCAGCGACTCGTCCTTGATGTAGAGATGCTTCAAGCCCACTCGTTCGCCCAGACGTTCGGCGCGCAATAGCGGCGTCCATCCTTCTCCGAGCGAGACGATATTTTCTTCTAGCTCCACGGGCAAGACTTCTCTGTAACGCCATAAATCAGACCTTCTAACTTTCAGACTTTCCTTCGTCAGCGTGCGAGCCGCGCGCTCCAGATCGTAGCGAACGAGCAAGGGCTTGCCGCACTCCGCGCACAGATTGTGCAACCGCCGTGCCTCGTGCCGCGCGCCGCACGCGGCGCATTCCAGATGCGTGACCGTCATCCTTTATCGTCCTCCCAGACCACCTGATTTCCGCGCAAAACGGTGAATTAACAGAGAGCCATGCGCCGTACTGAGGACGAAAATGCCGCTATTCTGGCCGAATTCTACGCCCAGTCCGTTCCCTCTCCGTCGCGATTGTGACACTTTCAAGTCTCTCACAATGCGGCCCGTCACGTCACTTGGAGTGTCTTTGTTGCGCCTGTCGTCGGACGAATGTTAGAGTCGTTTTCGCACTTAATCACTGATGAATATTCGCTTGATCGCCCTCGACCTCGACGGGACTCTGCTCAACTCGCGCGGCGAGTTGACGGAGCGCAACCGCGCCGCGCTCTCCGAGGCGCGCGGTCGCGGCGTCTTGGTCGCGCTCGTCACGGGCCGGCGCTTCCGCGACGCGCGTCCGCTCGCGCTCGAGCTTGGTCTGGACGTTCCGCTCATCGCTCACAACGGCGCGCTCACCAAACACGCGCGCTCGCTCGAAACCGTGAGCGCGGTTTTGATGCCGGTCGAGGCCGCGCGCGCCGTCGTCCGCGTGGGACGCGCGCACGGCGCGGACGCGCTCGTCAGCGACGACCACGTCGGCGAGGGAACGCTCGTCTACGACCACATCAGCGAAGGCAACACCGCGCTCGCAAAGTACATCGCGTGGTCGCGCCGCGTCGTCGGCGACGGGGCCGCCGCGTCCATCAAGCAAGTCGAGTCGCTCGAAGAGTATCTAAACCACGACCCTTTGCACGTCGCCTTCTCCGGCGGCTGCGCGGCGATGGAGCGGCTGGCCGAGGAGATGCGGCGCGAGATGAATGGGGGCGTGCGGCTTCTGCTCACGCTCTACCCGAAGATGGATTTCGCGCTGTTGGACGTTTTGCATCCGGAGGCGTCGAAGGGCGCGGGGCTTGCGGCGGTCGCCGACGAACAGGGCTTAACGTCGGACGAGGTCATGGCCGTCGGCGACAACTTCAACGACCTTGAGATGCTTGAGTACGCGGGCACGGGCGTGCTGATGGGCAACGCCGCGCCGGCCTTGCGCGAGCGCGGGAGCTTTCACCTGACCGCCACGAACGACGAGGACGGCGTCGCCGTGGCGATTGAGAGACACGTTCTAAACGCAGAAGGCAGAACGATGAACGCTGAACTAAAAGACGTTGCTTTTTAGTTCAGCGTTCATCGTTCTGCCTTCATACTTTCTTTTAAGGAGTCTTATGGCTAATCGAATCGCGAACATCAAAACGAATCACGGCACGATACGCTTCGAGCTTTTGGACGACGAGTCGCCGAAGACGGCAGAGAACTTCCGTCTGCTCGCGGAGGCGGGCAAGTACGACGGCGTCATCTTTCACCGCGTCATCAAGGGCTTCATGATTCAGGGCGGAGACCCCACGGGCACGGGGCGCGGCGGGGAGTCGGCGTGGGGCGGGCGCTTCAAAGACGAGATCAACCCCTCGTCCGGGCTTTACCGGGGCGCATACGCGAAGGGCACGGTGGCGATGGCGAACGCGGGGCCGAACACGAACGGCTCGCAGTTCTTCATCATGCACGCGGACTATCCGCTGCCGCCCTCCTACACGAAGTTCGGTCGCGTCATCGAGGGTCAGGACGTTGTTGACAAGATAGCCACGACGCAGACCGCCCCCGGCGACCGGCCCGTCAAGGACGTTGTGATGGAGAAGGTCACGATTGAAGAGGCGTGAACCGTAAATCGTGAATCGTAAATCGTAAATCGTGACAAGAAGAGACCAGTTCTTTCTTGTCACGATTTACGATTTACGGTTCACGAGCTTTATTTCGCGCCCGCGCTCTTCAGAATTTCGACTATCTGCGTCTGGCCGTTCTCCTGAGCGAAGGAGAGGGCGGTGCGACCATCCTCGTACTTGGCGTTCACGTCCGCGCCGCGCTCGATGAGTAGCTTGACCGTCCCCGCGAGTCCCTTGTTGGAGGCGGCGATGAGCGCGGTGTAGCCCTTGGGCGTGCGCGCGTTCACGTCAGCCTTGTGCTCGAACAGCACATCGAGCGTGGGGATGCGTCCGTATGCGGCTGCGAGAATGACGGGCGCGAGACCGGCTTCGTTGCGCGCGTTCACGTTCGCGCCCTTCGCGATCAAGGCTTCGATAATCTCGAAGCCGCTCGGTCGCGAGGCGGCGAAGAGCAGCGCCGTCCCGCCGCCGCTGCCGCGCGCATCGGCTTCGGCCTTGCGCGCGAGTAGCAACTGCACGACGGGCAGTTGTCCTTGCGTTGCGGCCTTCATCAGAGGCGTGTCGTTGTCCTTATCTCGCGCGTCCACGTCCGCGCCCTTGTCGAGCAGGAGCTTGGCGACCTCCGCGTGCCCGAACCAAGAGGCCCAGTGCAGCGGCGTCCATCCGTCGTCGGTGCGCGCTTTTGCGTCCGCGCCTTTCGCCAACAACTCCTGCGCGACCGCTGCGTTGCCGTTCGCAGCCGCGAAGAAGAGCGGCGTGCGACCGTCCTTGTAGAGCGCGCCCGCGTCCGCGCCCTTCGCGAGTAAGGCTTGAACGATTGCGGGCTGGCCGCTCGACGCGGCGAAGATGATCGCGGTGCGACCGTCGGCGGTCTTAGCGTTCACGTTCGCGTCGCGTTCGATGAGAGCCTGTGCAATCTCCGTGTTGCCCGTCTCCGCTGCGACCATCAGGGCGGTCACGCCATCGTCGCAGCGTGCGTTCGCGTCCGCGCCCTTAGCGAGAAGCGAGCGAGCGGCCTCGCCCGTTTTGTCGGCGGCGGCGTAGACGAGCGCCGCGCAGCCCTCGGTTGATTTGGCGTTCGCGTCCGCGCCCTGCTTCAAAGAGTTTGCGGTCGCCGCAGCGTCCCCCTTTCCAGCCGCTGCGAGAAGGTGGTCGTTCGCGCTCGCCTTCGGGCCGGACTTTACGGCGGGTGGCTTGCGCTTCGCCTGCGCGACCGTCTTCTCCTTCTTCGGCTGTATGGCGAACTGTCCGACGCCGCCCGTCAGATCGCCCTGCGCGAACGCCGCCGGAACAGACGTTATACACAGGCACGCGGCGAGCATGGCCGTCGTGAACGCTTGAAGCTTAATTCTGTTTCTTGCTTTCATGATTTTTCGTCGCTCTCTGGCATCGCGTATGCCTTAAAGTCTCACCGCGACAAAGTCTCGCCGCGACGGCGTGATTGATTGGGCCGTGCCCGTGGCCGAGCCGAGGCGCGCGGCGTATGGCGTCGGTGACAAAGCGCTTGGCCGCTTCGATTGAATCTTCCAGCGTCAGACCGCGCGCAAGGCACGCCGCTATTCCTGCGGCGAGCGTGCAGCCCGTGCCGTGCGTCGAGGTCGTCTCGATTCGCTCCGCGACGAAAGTCCTCGTGCGGCCTTCATCGTCGAGCAGGTCGAGCGCGTTTCCCGTCAGGTGTCCGCCCTTGATGAGCACGGCGCGCGCGCCCATCCGGCGCATCGCGCGCGCGGCTTCGAGCATGCCTCGCTCGTCGCGAATTTCGAGGCCGGTGATTCTCTCGGCCTCCGGCACGTTCGGCGTGACGACGCGCGCCAGCGGCAGCAGTTCCCTTTTTAGCGCATCGAGCGCACGGTCGTCTATCAGATCGTAGCCCGAAGTCGAGCGCACGACCGGGTCAACGACGGGCGCGGGCAAGCCGCCCGCGCGCAGCAGCCGCGCCACCTCCTCGATTATCTCGCTCGTCGGCAGCATACCCGTCTTCGCGCCCGCTACTTTGAAGTCTTCGACCACGGCCAAGACCTGCGCGCGCACCGTCTCGACGGTCTGGTGCGCCGCGCCGAACACGCCCGTCGTGTTCTGGTATGTGAGCGACGTGACCGCTGCGGTCGCGAAGCAGCCGAAGGCCGTGAACGTCTTCACGTCGGCGACAACACCCGCGCCGCCCGACGGGTCGAACCCGGCGACGGTCAGCGCCACGGGCGGCGTCTCTGTCTCACTCTTCTTCATCAGCCCTCGAAGTCTCTCCGCCAAGTTATAGCGATTTGCAGTTGAGTGAAACCACCTGCCCCGTTTAGAGGCGGGCAATGCCCGCCGGTTCAACTTGAGACGGCGGGCATTGCCCGCCTCTAAACGGTCGCACGCATTTGCAATGCGCTGTAGAAGAGACAGTGTACGCGCGTGCGCGTCAACGGGCGTACAGGCTCTCGATGAGATGCGCCGTCCGCGCGAGGTTTTGCCCGTTCGCGAAGAGGCGAATCGCCGCAACGCCCTGCGCGCCCGCGCGAAAAACTTCGGCGACGTTACTTTCGGCGATTCCTCCGAGCGCGACGAGCGGGAACGGCGCGAGCGCGCGAGCCGCCTCTCGCAAGGTCTCGACGCCGAGCGGCGCTCCGTAGGCGCGTTTCGAGGGCGTGTCGAATACGGGGCCGAAGACCACGAAGTCCGCGCCGCCGTCGCGTGCGGCGCGCGCCTCCGCGAGCGTGTGCGCGGAGACACCGACGATAAAGTCTTCGCCGAAGGCGCGGCGCACTACGCTCGCGTCGAGTGATTGCGTCGTGAGATGCACGCCGTCGCACAGGCTCGTGCGCGCGATGTCGGCGCGGTCGCCCACGAGTATGCTCGTCTCGCTCCCTCGCGCAATCGAGGCGGCGCGCGCGGCCAGCTCGTGGAGCGTGCGCGCGCTCAAATTCTTCTCGCGGAGTTGGACTAAACGGATGCCGGCGCAGACGGCTCGCTCGACGAGCGCGAGTATGGCGAGGAACTCGGCGCTCGCCGCAGTCGTCGCGCTAGTCGTCTCGCCGCTCGTGATGAGATACGTGATTGGCTCGTGCAGCTTGCGCGGCATCGTCGGCGTCCGTTCGCGGGAGAGAAGCTTTGCTTTGGGGGGCGGCGACGTTCGATCTGTCGAGGCCCTGAAGTTTGCGGACGGTCTCGCGGAAGTGGAATATCTCCCAGAGCGCCATCGCGAGGTTTAAGAGGCCGAGTCCAGTCACCGCGCCGCGCACCCACCCCGACGCAACCGCGCGCTGCAAACTGACGAACCCGATCTTTTGCGCCGCGAAGACGAGGAAGTAGTTGTCGCCCCAATCGCCCATCCCCCACGGCTGCCACCACGGCAGCACGGTCAGGAAGATGCCCGCCTCAAGGCACAGAATGATGTAGAAGATGACTGTGAGTCTGGAAGCCATAAGGGGCTGGGGGCTGGGGGCTAGGGGCTAGGGGCTAGTTAAAGACAAGCTGTTCTAACTAGCCTCTAGTCCCTAGCCTCTAGCCTCTCTCTTTCTGCAAGTCGCGCAGCCGCTCGGCGACCCCGCGATAGGAAACGTCTATGGCGTAAACTTCGGACAAGACTTCGATGGCGCGCTCCGTGTCGCCCATTCGCTCGTAGGCCGTGCCGAGGTCGTAGCGCATGGCCTGATACTCGTCCTCCGTGTGGCCGGGCGCGGCCAACCCCTTCTTGAACCAAGTGGCGGCGGGGCGGGGCATGTCTTTCTCGATGAAGCAGTGGCCGAGCATGTTGCAGCATTGCAGGTAGCGCGGCGTGCCGTCGCCCTGCGCGATCATGCCGATGGCGGTCTGGAACTCTTCGACGGCTTGGTCGAGCAGACCCATCTCGCGGTACGCGATTCCCATCTGGTAGTGCGTGTCGAAGTCCGCGCCGTCGCCCGCGGCTGAGTCCTCTACCGCCTCGCGGAACTCGTCGAAGACCGCGGCGAGGCCGGGGTCGAGTCCGCCTCCGGCGGGACGCTCGGCTGCGGGCTGCTGTTTGTCGGCGACGACTTGCTGCGCTTCTACGAACAGATCGCCCATGGAAAAGTCGTCCGCCGACGCGGCGTCCGGCGCGACTTCAGGCGCGGGAGCGTTGGCGTTGGCGTTGGCGGCGGACGCGCCCGCGGAAAGGAGTCGCCCGCGACGCGCGGAGATGTCGGGGTGCGGGCCGTACTGGCCTTCGAGCATGTCGAGCGTGTCGCGCGCGATGTCCGTGTAGCCCTGCTCGATGTAGAAGTCTACGCTCTCAAGCTCCTGCAAGAGCATACGCTCGGCTGCTGCCGTGCTGCCCGACTGCGCCTGCTCGCCGCCCGCTTCGCCCATCTGCGAGCCGAAGTCGAATTCTTGAAAGCCGGGCGGTGGAGGCGGCCCCGCGTCCGTTAGATCGTTTAGGTCTGCGAAGGAGGAGCCGGCGTTCGCCGCGTCGTGCGCGGGCGCGCTGACGGAGTTCCATTCAAACTCGGAGACGGATGCGTTCTCCGGCGCGCTCTCGCCAGCGGACGCGTGTGCAGCGTCGTCGCCGAGCATGAAGCTCTCGAAGGTCGGGACTTCGGCGGCGGCGCGCGCGGCCTCTTCGTCGGGGTGCAGGCCGCCCAATTCTTCGAGGCGAGTTTGGTAGCCCGCCTCGTCGGGCGCGAGACGCGTGAGGCGCGAGAGTGCGCGCCGCTCCTCTTCCGCGTCGCCGGTCGCCTCCGCGGCCTCGGCCAGTCGTTCGAGCGCGGGGCGCAGACGCGCTTCGTCGTGCAGCGCCGTGTACGCATGAACGAGCAGGCGGTGTGCATCCATCTGTTCGGGATTGCGCGCGAGGACTTCCTGTAGAAGCTCTGTGAACACCTCCTCCTGCCGTCCAGTGATTACAGGCTCGATGATCCAACCGAGTAGACGCACCGCGCCGTCGCCGTAGCCCTGCCGCAGGTGCAGACGAATCACATCGAAGAAGAGCGTGAAGCTCGAAGGGTCGCGCTCGACGAGCGCCTGCGTCGCGCGCTCGGCCTTCATTGCGTCCTCCGTCTCGACGTATGCGCGCGCAAGCATCGCGCGCACTTCGATATCGCCCGGCCTGTCTTCGACGGCCTGCTCCAAAACTTCCGCGGCCTCGTCCGCCGTGCCCAACGCTATGTGAGCCGAGAGCAGGCCCGCGAGCGCGGCGTGCGAGGCGGGCTTTAACGCGAGGGCTTTCGTGAAGGCGTCGAGCGACTGCTCGAACTCTTTGCGGGCCGCCAGACGCTCGCCCGCGTTCGTGTAGGCTTCGGCGGCGAGGTCGGGCAGTTTCTCGCCCGCGTAACTCTCCGCGAGGCGCAGACGTATGTGTGTGTTCGAGGGGTCGAGGTCGGCGATGCGGCGCAGGACTTCGAGCGCCTGCCTAGTGTTGCCCGCGCGCGCGTAGGCGTCCGCCGCGACGAGGTACTGCGCGCGCGCCTCGACCATCAAGCCCTGTTGCTCGTAGAGCGCGGCCAGCGCGAGCGCGGTCTGGTGATCTTCGGGGACGAAGCGCGTGAGCTTCTTGAACATCGCGATGGCCTTGAGCGTGAAGCCCTGTTCGCGATAATGTTCGGCGACGCGGCGGTAACAGGCGATGGCCTCCTGCTTCTTGTCCACGCGCGCGTAGAGGTCGCCGAGCGTGTTGAGCGCGGAGAAGTCGTCGGCATCCAGCTCGACGATGCGCTGGTACTCCTGTATGGCCGCGGGTATCTTGCCCTGTGCAAGATACTTCTCAGCCGCACGGATGGTTTTTACCTTGTCGAAAGCCATCGGGAATTTATGCCGTCCGGGATAAGCGGACTATTGAACATTGACGCAGGGGCTACGGGGCAGCGACAGGTGGCTCCGGCCCGGCGGAAACTTTCTCATCCACAAGCCTCGCCCATGTCTGCTGAGCACAGGCAATTTTTAACGCTAGCACGCGCTCGCGACGAGTGTCAACCAAGTCTTTTGTCAAGGGTTTATGAGCAAACACACTGACGAAAACAGTCCGCGCGGCGGGCGAATCGGGCGTGCGTCGGAACTCGTCGCGCTCGCCGGTTTCGTCGTCTACGCGCTGGCCGCGCCGCACTCGATTGCGGGGTCTTGGATGGGGCTATCAGCCGCCGTCCTCGCGTGGTTAATCCGCGCGGCGGCGACGCGTAGCACCGGCCTTCGTAGAACCGCGCTCGACCTTCCCCTGTGGCTTTTCTTCGGCTGGACTGTCCTGTCGTCAATCTTCTCCGTCGAGCCGGGCGTGAGCGTGCCGAAGCTTATCAACGCCGTCACGTTTCTCATGCTCTATCTAGCGCAGAGCATGCTCACGCGAACGAGGGCCGTGCTGCTCGCCGTGCTGTTGATAGCGTCGGGCGCGGCGGGCGTTTTGTGGGGCGCGGGCGAGTTGGTTTTGGGGCGCGGGGTCGTCGTGCGCGCGCTCGGCGCGGACAGCTTTCTGCGCGCGGGGACGCCCTTAGCGGAGGGCGACGCCGTGTGGCGCGTGAACGGGCGGCGCGTCTCCTCGGTCGAGGAGATAGACGAGGCCATACGCCGGACGCCGACAGGAGCGCGCGCGTCTCTGAGCGTCATCTCGCGCGGCGAGCACGCCGAGTGGCCGGGCGCTCTGGTCAGCGAAGAGGCGCGGGGCGCGGCTTCGCCGTCCGGCATTACGGGCGGCGGTCGCACGCACAGATTCCGCGCCTCCGGTTGGACGCGCCACTACGAGACCTTCGCGGAGGTGCTACAGATCGTAGCGCAGTTCGCGCTCGGCTTCGCGCTCGCGGGCTGGATGAGGCGCGAGCGAGCGCACGGGCGGGAGAAAGAAGGCGCGCGGCGTGCGTCGAAAGAAGATCGCCTGCGCGTCGCGCTTCCGGCAATCGCTTTCGTCGTGCTGGCCGCCGGCATCGCACTGACGGCGATGCGCACGACGCTCGTGGCCTTCGCCTTCGGCGCGCTCGTACTGGCGTGGCGTGCGACGGCGCGCGGTCGCGGTCGCGCGGCGGTCGCGGTCGCGGTCACGCTCGTCCTCGCGCTCGGCGCGCTCGCCGTGTGGCGCACGCGCGCGGGCGGCGCGCTTGAGCTGAAGGACGCGAGTTCGAGTCTTCGAGCCGAGGTCGCGCGCGTCGTCGCCTCGCGCGTGTTGCTGCACCCGCTGCTCGGACACGGCATGGATGCGGCGCACAAGCACTGGAACGAGTGGGGCTTTCCGGGCACGGACATGCTGCACGCGCACTCGACGCCGCTACAGCTCGCATTCGACCGCGGCCTGCCCGCGCTCCTCTTCTGGCTCTGGCTGATGTTCGTCTTCTGGCGTCTCGCGTCGCGCGCCGAAAGAATGTGGCGCGACGCTACGGACGTGGGCGCGCACGGCCTCGCGCTGGGCCTCGTGGGCGCGCTCGCGGGCTTCCTCGCAAGCTCCGTCGTCAACTACAACTTTGGCGACGCGGAGGTCGCGCTGCTCGTATGGTGGATGATGGGGGTCGTGGTGATTCTGAACGAGGAGAAAACAGTCTGACTTGAGAACACAGCCGCCGTAGGCGGCGGCAGAACAGTAGCCCACGGCGTGAGCCGTGGGAAAAGGCGAGATTGAAAGAGTCAAAAGCCCCGGAGGGGCGAAAGAAATTTGAGACTGCGTGATTCTCAAACTCTTTCGCCCCTCCGGGGCTTTCACATTCAATTATCACTGTTACCCACGGCTCACGCCGTGGGCTACTGCCCTTTCGCGCCTGACGGCGCTGACGTGCTGCGTTTGGCAAGCCGCGTCCACTCAAGCTTGCGACTACATCTTAACTGCCTCGACCGGCTCCGGCGCATCGGCGACGCTCAACTCGTACTTACCCTTGTGGCGCGCGAAGAAGCGGTCGAGAAAGGCGACGGCCTCGGCGGGCTTGAGCGAGTGCAGAGCCTCCATGTCGTCGTTGTTGGGGAAGCGCTCGCGCCGGTCTGCGCGTTCGAGGTAGCCGCGGCGGTAGGCCGTCGCGGCGTCGAGCGGGCGCACGCCGCTTAGCTCGCGCGGGGCGAGGAAGGCGTTGTTGTATTCGAGCGCGATCAGCGCGTAGCCGTGCCGCTCGCACAGGTCTTCGAGGCTCGCGATGCTGTAGCCGAAGAAGTGATGTTGAAGACTGAAATCGGGGTCGTACCCCACGACGAATTTGACCGGCGGCGGAATCTTCTCGTTGATCTCGGTTACGACGATGCGCGGGCGGAAAGCTTTGAGGAGCGCGTCGAGAACCCAGTAGTCGTAGCTGTCTATGTCGAGGCTCAACACGCCCAGCTCGCGCGGGACGTTGTGAGCTTTCAAAAGCTCGACGACGTTTGAGGGCGTCACGAGCGCGTGGAGCGCCGCGACGCCTTCAAGGTTTTTGTAGGCCCGCGCGAGCCGACGCGCGCGCCTTTCGTCGCCCTCGACGCCGAGGCCGCTCCAGCCCGCGAGGAAGAGCGCGTAGGTATTCGAGCCGCGCATTCCATCGCCCGCGCCGATGTCAACGGCTGTGCGGCTGTGATCAGGGGGCAGAAGCTCCGCGATGAAGCGTTCGAGCATGCTCTCCTCGTCGAAGTTCGAGAAGCCGCTCTGCTTGAAGCGTTGCTTCGCGCGTTGCAGGTGCAGGCCGAGCCTGTTGATGTATCGCCGCGCTTTCTTCGCCATTGCTGTCCAACTTCGGCGCTGCGGGCCTCGCGCGCCTTCGGGGTAACTCGTCGGCAGGGTTCGTCGAAGGGTTTTTATGCCAAAGCGGGGCGGGCAAGTCAAATGGATTGCGGAATGCGGATTTCGGATTGCGGATTGATGAGAGTCGCGCTGTTTCAAGTCACGTGCTTTAACCGCACGGCGGGCGCGAGTCGAGCGCAGTTTTCAATCTGCCTATAATCCGCATTCCGCAATCCATCAGATTACGTCCGCGAAGTTCTTGCGCGTGCGCGCGAACCACCAGTAGCCGAAGATGAATGTCGCGAGCGCGCACGCGGTGACGTATGCGAGGCCGCGCCAGTCGGGGCTTGAGCCTTCCAGCACGACGAGCCTGTAGCTGCGGACGAGCGGCGTGAACGGGTTGATTTCGAGCAGCGGGCGGTAGCGCGCGGGCACAACCTGTTCGGGATAGATGATCGGCGTCAGGTACATCCAAGCCATCAAAAGGAGCGTGAGCGCCTGCGCCGTGTCGCGCAAAAAGACGCCGAGCGACGCGACCAGCCAAGACCCGCCCAGCGTCAACATCAATTGCGGCACGAGCAGCACGGGCAGCCACAGCAGAGTCGCGTGCAGCTCGCCGCGTATGAGAACAGCAGCGACGACGAGCGCGATTGTGCCGAACAACTGCCCCGCGAGGCTCGCAAGCGTCTGCGCCACCGGCAGAGCTTCGAGCGGGAAGACGACGCGCTTGACGAGGTTCGTGTGCGCGACGACTACGCCCGACGACTGCTGCAAGGACTCGGAGAACGCCGTCCACGGCAGCAGCCCGCAGAACAGATAGAGCGCGTAATCGAGCGGCGAGCCGCCCGCCGTGAACCGCGCGTTGAAGACCACCGCGAACAGGAACGTGAAGACCGCGATCATCACCGCGGGCGTCAGCACCGCCCAGACTAAGCCGAGCGCAGACCCACGGTAGCGCGCCACGAACATACGCCGCGCCAGAGGCCATATCAGATCGAACCGTCGCGGAAGCTCAAGCAGCGGTCGCCACACCGCGCGCCGCGCCGTCTGTGCGGAGATCATGCCGCGCATTGTAACAGGTACTGCAGCCTCTCCATGATGCGACTCCGAAAGCGGCTGTACGTAGCACGCCTATAAGGATATTATGCGGATTGATTCCACTCATATAATAGTTATGTCGCTACGTTTAACTAAACACGGAGTCGTAATGGCAGAGACGAGAATAGTTGAGAGCTTAAGCGATTTCAGCAATATTTTATCCGACCGCTATTACCGACATGAACGAGGTTATTGGGTTTTCAGGGGGCACAGCTCTGTTACCTTTCAACTCGTTCCAAAAATTGGGCGGACTTCTCATACCTCAAAGACACGGCAAAAGTTTGAGCAGAGCATCTTTACAATGTTCAAGAGATGCGCTGTGCAATATCTCAGCAGAATCCCATCCAATGATTGGGAATGGTTGGCTTTAGCACAGCATCATGGACTACCGACCCGCTTGCTCGACTGGAGTTTTAATCCAATAGCTGCCTTGTATTTTGCTGTAGAGGAAAGAGCAGATGAAGACGGTGTGGTTTATGCTCTGCATGGCCCTCGTCGAGTCCCACAAAAAATGATTGATACTGGCAGTCCATTTTCTATCGGAAGCCCCATGAGGTTTGTTCCCAATATTATTGTGTCGCGAGTTTGGGTGCAGGAAGGTTTATTTACAATCCAAGCTGACATTGAGGACCCTCTTTCAGCTGCTTTACAGCGAGGCTGGGTTCTAGAACAGATCATCGTCCCCGCTGCTTATAAAAATAGAGTCCGGTATGAATTATATCGTCAGGGTATTCATCGAGCCGCGCTTTTCCCAGATATAGATGGATTGGCAGTTCATTTACAATGGACGCATGGCGTGCATCCAGATCAAATTTTTATTTGAAGTTGTAATGTAGTGAAAGCAGCCTTGAAGCCATTTAGCAAAAGGCGCGGCATAGCCACTCTGTTCGTTATTTCCCTTCCACTTTCTGGCTTCTGCCTTCCGAACTCTGTTAAATTTCACCGCATGAGCGTTGCGCTGCGCGTCGAGGACGTGTCCAAGCAGTACAGGATTTACGCGCGACCGGGCGACCGGCTGACGGAGTCTCTGACGCGTGGGCGCTTGAAGCGTCACCGCGAGTTCTGGGCGCTCCACAACGTCGGTTTTGAAATTGAAGCGGGCACGACCACAGGCATCATCGGGCCGAACGGGTGCGGCAAGTCTACGCTGCTGCAAATCATCGCGGGCACTTTAGAGCCGACCACGGGGAGCGTGTGGCGCGAGGGGCGCGTGGCCGCGCTGCTTGAGCTGGGCGCGGGCTTCGACCCTGAGTTCACGGGCGTCGAGAACGTATACATGAACGCCGCGCTGATGGGACTCTCGCGCCGCGAGGCCGAACGACTCTTCCCGGACATCGAGCGCTTCGCGGAGATCGGGCCGTTCATACACCAGCCCGTCAAGACTTATTCTTCGGGCATGTTCGTCCGGCTCGCCTTCGCCGTCGCAGCGAACGTCGAGCCTGACATACTCGTGATTGACGAGGCTCTGGCCGTGGGCGACGCGGTCTTCCAGCACCGTTGTCTGCGACGCATCAAGGAGATTCAGGAGCGCGGCTCGACGGTGCTTTTCGTCTCGCACGACGCGGCGGCGGTGCGCGCGCTCTGCTCGCGCGCGATACTCCTCAGCGCGGGGAGCGTCATCGCGGACGGCACGCCGTTGGACGTTTTGAACGATTACCAGCGCATCGTCATGGAGCGCGAGCAGGCTTTCGAGGACGAGACCGCGCCGGACGCCGCGAGCGACGAAGAGTTGAATGATGAAAGTCGCGCCCCGCTTCGTTACACGTACCGCCACGGCGACGGGAGCGCGGAGATCATCAGCGCGCAGCTCCTAGACGCCTCGCGTCGTCCGGCGGGCATCGTCGAGACGGGCACGCCGCTTACGGTTCGCGTGCGCGTGCGCTTCCAACGCGAGGTGACGGATGCCGTCGTCGGCTTTCTAATCAACAGCAGCCACGGCATACACGTCTACGGCACGAACACGAAGGAGCAGCGCGTGGACTTCGGCGCGTGCAGGCGCGGCGACGTGTTGGAGGTCAGCTTCGCTTTCAACTGCTGGCTCGGCCTCGACCAGTTCTCCGTCTCGCTCGCCGTACACAGCGAGGACGGCGTCAGCTACGACTGGCTCGACGGCGTGATCTTCTTCCGCGTCACGAGTCCCATCCTCGTCGAGGGCGTCGCCAACCTCGACGCCAGCGCGACCGCGCGCCGAGTCGGATTGCGGACTGCGGACTGCGGATCGCGGAATCAGGAAGACGATTCCACTCTCCGTTCTGCCCAAATCCGCAATCCGCAATGAATGAGAGCTTGACGCATGGTTGAACGCGAAGTAGAAGACACTCTGCGCGAGATACGCGAGCGCGTGCTGGCCGAATCGGCGCGCGCCGGCGCGGAGTCGCAGCCAACGTCGCGCACGCAGGAGGCGGCGACGCACGCAAGTGGCGGAGCGGTGCAAGCGACACACGCGGACGCGCGCGCCGGCGAATCGCTGGCGCGGCTGGGAGCGAACCTCGCCACGACAGAGCGCGCGTGGTCGCGCCTGCCGCCGCTCATGAGCAACCGTCGCGGTGCGGCTGCGCGGATCGAGCTTTGGATTAAGCGACAGATCAAGCGCGCCGCGCACTGGTTCACGTGGGAGCAGGTCAACTTCAACTCCGCAGTCCACCACGCGCTCGGCGACGTGCGCGATGCGCTCGGAGACGTGCGCGAGACGCTGGCCGCGCACGAACGCGCGCTCGCGCAAGGCCAGTCAGACCTTGGCTCGCTCCGCGACTCGTTAGCACGCCTTCGTTCGGAGTCCGAACACGAAAGGGCGCGCGCCTCGGAACTGAACGCGCGGCTCGCAGAGGCGGAGTCTCGCCTCGACGCCCGCCTCTCGGAACTCCGCCGCGCGCTGGCCGAGGGCATCGAACAATTGCGCGCAGAGCAGCGCACGCAAGCAGACGGATTGCGCGCAGAGCGCGACGCGCGCATCCACGCGCGCGAAGAGCAATTTCAGAACGAGATGCGCGAGCGCGTCGAGAACCTTCTCGAAGAGCAGCGCGTCTGCTTCAAACAGCTCTCGCTCGAAGCCGCCGAGGCCGCCGTCATGAACGACCGCGCCCGCCGCCGGTTGGAGGCGCGACTCGAAGCACTGGAAAAGCAGTAGTCAGTAGACAGTAGCGCTCCGCGCCGCGGTCGTAGACGCCGGCACCCGGACGGCCCGACTGTCGAAAGTTTTTCTACTGTCTACTGTCTACTGTCTACTTAACTATGACTGATGAGCTTTACCGCCGCGCAGGCGTAGACGACCTCGCGGAGTTCTACCGCACGAAGTTCGTGTCGGACGAGGTGCTCGACGCGCGCTACTTCCGCGCGCTCGACCGCTTCGACATGCGCTTCGCGCGGACGATGTGGGTCTACGACAACGTCCGCGCGGGCTCCGACGTGCTCGACCTCGGCTGCGGCGCCGGGATGCTCGCGCTCCTCAAGCGCAAGGGCGTCACGCTCACCGGCGTAGACCTCTCGCCCGAGTGCGCGCTCGCCTCGCGCCGCAACGGCTACGACCTGACCTGCGCCGCCGCGCTCACGCGCCTCCCCTTCGCCGACCACTCCTTCGACTACGTCGTCAGCCTCGACGTGCTCGGCCACGTCGAGTTCAAAGACAAGGACGCGGTGCTCCGCGAGGTCGCGCGCGTGCTCCGCCCCGGCGGCGTGACCCTGCACGGCATCGAGTGCACGGACAGGCGCGCGCAGAAGTCTTACGACGAGATGACCGAGGAGGAGCTGCGCCGTTTCGTCGCCGTGGACGGCCACGTCGGGCTGGAGGAGGAGCAGGAGCACGCCGCGCGCTTCCGCCGCTTCTTCCCCGAAGTCGCGTGGGAGCCGCGCTACGCGCTCTGCCTGTCGTCCGAGGAGTTCGTCAAGCAGCGCGAGGAGTACGGGCTGCCCTTCGAGTCGGACTTCGTCGAGTACCTCCGCGGCCTCTCGCACGCCGAGCGCCGCGCCTTCGACATGGCGATGGGCTACGTCTTCGGCAAGATTTCCGACCTCCACGTGCGGCTCCCGAAGAGCGGCCTCTACGTCCTCGTCAAGGCTTCCGACGCGCCGCTCGGCCCCTTCTACAGCGAGCACCGCGACCGCTCCGCGCTCTTCGACGTCGCGGCCGCTTCCGGCGAAGCGACGCGCGGCTTCTGCCTCGACCGCGCCGCCGAGTTCGACGACGGCTGGTACGAGCCGAACGTGCTGCCGCCGGTCGCGCGCTGGATGAAGTCGCGCGGCCGCCTGCGCTTCCGCGCGCCCCTCCTCGCGGCGCTCCGGCTCGACCTCACCACGCACATGCCCGACCTGCGCGAGCGCCCGCTCGGCCTCGAACTCTCGCTCAACGGCCGCACGCTCGGCGCCCTCTCGCTCCTCCGCCACGGCTGGCTCGAACTGACCCTCGAAGTGCCCGACGAACTCCGCGCCGCCGGCACCTACGAACTCGAACTCCGCGCCGACCGCACCTGGCGCCCCCGCCCCGACGACCCCCACAACCGCGACGACCG
>DASQLL010000084.1:0-9540 GCA_035630035.1 Pyrinomonadaceae bacterium
GCTCCGCGCAATCCTCGTGCGTGACGCCCTCCGGCTTGTCAATGAAGACGCGAACTATGGGCGAGCGAGGCCCACCCGCAAACTCCACGTGGACGAGTTCGAGCTTGCGCTCGCGTGCGGCGCGCTCGGCGATATCGCGCACGCGCGCCTCGACTCCAGCTTCTTCGCCCAACGCCTCGGCCACCTCCAAAAATGCCCTCGCGCGCAAAAGAAAAAGTGGGCCAAAACCCACTGGGCAACGCCACGCGCTCCGAGCAAGAGGCGGATTATACGGGATAGGCGCGCGCGTAGCAACCCGGCAGAATGCTCAAACGAGACTGGAATCCGCGGGGGGCTTGCGCGTGGCGAGCGAGTGCGCCAGCAGCGCCACGCACAGGCAGAGCGGGAGCGCGAGCCAGCGCGCGAGCGGGTAAGAGCGCATCCCCCCGTTCCACATCTCGGATAGGTACATTCCGAGCGCGGAGTGCGGAAAGTCGCAAAGCATTGCCCCGTGCATCGCCCCGACCAAGTTGATTAGGAAGGAGACCAGAGCGCAGGCCGAGACCGACGCCGCCAGAACTTTCCTGATCCCCGCGCCGCGCAGTAGACCGAACCCCGTCAGCCCCACGCACGCGAAGGGCATCGCCGGCAGAAGGTAGCGTGGGCCGTACTGGCACGTGCCGTTAGCCTCGATGTTGAGGATGTAAGCGGCGAGCGCGAAGAGCATTACGAGGAGAGTCGCCTGCTCGCGCCGCAGCCTGCTGGGGAGTAAGAGCAGTCCCGCCAGTCCCGCCCAGAAGACCGGCGCGTAGAGCGTCAACATCCGCGCGTAGAATTCGAGCTTGCTTAGGAAGTTTCCCCACGAAGGTCGGAAGTATGTGTCGCTGTAATTGCCCGCCACGTTTGGCAGCAGCACAGGGTTTCCGAAGCAGACGGCGTTGTAGACGAGCAGAGGCGCCAACCCTACCAGCCCGCCCAGCACGAACCATATCAACAACTCACGGCGGCGCAGCGAGAAGAAGTAGAGCGCGACGACGGCTGCCATAAAGGACGGCAGCATGGAGGTCGTGATGGTCAACCCAAGCAAGCCGCCCGCGGCTGCGGCGCGCGCAGCCATGCTTCGCCCACGCTCGTCGCCGCGCGAGAGCCTGACCAGCAGGTAGAACGCGACGGCCAAGTAGCCTGTGGCGAGAGAGTCGTGCCATGCGATGCCCGAGTAGGCGAAAGCGGTCGTACCAAGCCCGTAAGAGAGCGCGCAGAGGAGCGGCCAGAAGAGCTTAGAGCCGGCGGGCAGGAACTCGCGCGCGACGCCGTAGACGGCAAGAGCGCCCGCCGCAGTCGCGAGCGACGCCGTGAGGAAAGTGACGAGCGCCGCCGTCAGCAGGTAGTCGCGCGCGTAGCTCAGGCCGAGTGCGTGGAGTGGGAAGTAGGCTACGGCGCCTGCCATGAACTGACCGGGCTGCTTGGCCGGGTAGATGTGGCCTTCGTAGAGGAACGCGTCAACGACGGGCTGAACTTGGAGTCGCTGGTGGCTTGAGCCTTCGAGGTAGAGGGTGTGACGCTCGACGTATGCCTCGACGCCTGCATGTTGCAGGGCGAAGGCGTTCAGGTTGCCGGAGTTGATGGCGAAGCCGTAGGCGAGCCAGAGCGTGAGGAGGAGCAGCCACTTCAGGCGCGCGGGCGTGGGCTTCGCCGACGGCGCGAGAGCGCACGGAATCTTTTCGTGCTCGTTCTGCGAACGGAGCGTCACTGGAGTTTAGACCTGACCACCTCGCTCACCACGCGCCCGTCCGCCGAGCGGCCCGCGAGCTTTCCTTGCGCGGCCTTCATCACCGCGCCCATCTCCTTCAACGTGGACGCGCCCGTCTCGGCTATAGCATCTGCGACGGCTTTTTCTATCTCCTCGCGCGTGGCAGCCTGCGGCAGATACTCTTCGATGACGACGATCTCGGCGCGCTCCTTGTCGGCAAGCTCCGTGCGCCCCGCCTTCTCGTACTGCTCGACCGAATCGCGCCTCTGCTTGACGAGCGTTTGCAAAGCCTTCATCAACTCCTCGTCCGTCAAAGGCTCGCCCTTCTCGATCTCTCGATTCATCACGGCGGCCTTCACCATCCTCAGCGTCGAGAGACGCGCCGCCTCCTTCGCCTTCATCGCGGCGGTCATGTCTTTAACGATTCGTTCTTTGAGACTCATGGAATGTTTGCCTTACCTCTCAGAGTAGACTCTACGGGAAGAACAACATTAGCACGGACTATCGCCCATCAGTTAAAAACTCTATTGCTCGCGCTCAAACTTAGGCTAGAATGCTGACCGTTGACATAAGGCTTGCCTGAACCGTGACGCCACTCGTCTGACGGCGCGCGCATCGGGGACGAGGCGCGCTGTTGGCGACCTGACAACTAGCGCGCTCCAAGCGGGAGCGTCATCTCGCAGTTCTGACTCTCACACTCTGAGGCAAAAAAAATGACCAAGCACTTCATCAGCTACTCACCTGCAGACGCACTCGATTTCGCGTTCAAACTGCGTGACGAACTAGAAGCCGGGCCGCCCCCAATACCTGTCTGGCTCGACAAGCGCGACATCCAGCCGGGGCAGGACTGGGACGAAGAGATTGCCGAAGCTCTGAAAACGTGCGTCAGCCTCATATTTGTTATGACGAACGATAGCGTCGGGAAAAAGTCGGTGTGCAAACGCGAATGGACACGCGCGCTCAAGTACAAAAAGCCCATCATCCCGATCAAGCTTCACGCCGACGCAGAGATGCCCTTTCGCCTCGACCCGCGCCAACACATAGACTTCACGCGCGCGCTCGAATCGGAGAACGAGTTTAACGCTGCGCTGGCGCGTCTGCGTAAACATTTTACTTGGCTCGCGTCGCCTGCGGGCGTGCTTCAGGCGATGAAAGACCGGCTGGCGGACGCCGAGCGCGACCTGCTACGCGACGAAGACCCAACGCAGCAAACGCGCATTCAGGATGAGATAGATCAACTCAAGAAGGACATCGCGAAACAAGAGGAAGTCGTCCGCGATCCGAAGGGCGTGGCGCGTCGCACCGAGGAGAGCATCGCGCGCGGCCTTGAGCGCGAGCGCCAACCGGAGCGACCTGTCGCGGGCGTTCAGCGCAGCAAGTTTATAAACCCACCGCCGGGCCTCGCCCCCACATACTTTCAGGATCGGCACGTTGAGACGGGCATGCTCGGAGGCTTTCTCAAAGACGCGGCACTGCGCCTGATGACGGTCGTCGGGCGCGGCGGGACAGGCAAAACAGCGATTGTCTGTCGCCTTCTGAAGTCGCTCGAAGGGGGGCAACTGCCCGATGACGGCGGCCCGCTTGATGTAAACGGCATCGTTTATCTGAGCGCGACGGGGACGCGGCGCGTCAACACGCCCAACCTCTACTCAGACCTCTCCAAGTTGCTTACGGAAGAGACGGCGGCGCAACTCGATACGCTCTTCAAGAATCCGCAGGCCGGCACCGAAGCCAAGATGAGCGCGCTACTGTCCAACTTCAACGAGGGGCGCACGGTCGTGCTACTCGACAACTTCGAGGACATGATTGACCCCGAAACATTACAAATACGCGACGCAGAACTTGACGAAGCTCTGTGCGCCTTGCTCACTCTGCCGCACCACACAGTGAAAGTGATTCTTACGACGCGTCTTGCGCCGCAAGACCTCGCGCTCGTCCAGCCGGGTCGCCAGCGAAGGCTCGACCTCGATAAAGGTCTCGACACGCCCTACGCCGAGAACATCCTGCGTGAGATGGACGCGGACGGCAAGGTCGGACTTAAGGACGCGCCTGACTTTGAGCTGAACTCGGCGCGCGAGCGCACCCGCGGCTACCCGCGCGCGCTCGAAGCCCTCTTCGCAATTCTTTCCGCCGACCGCGACACAACACTGCGCGATATCCTCAAAGACACAGCCAAGCTGCTGCCCGAAAACGTCGTTCGCGAATTGGTCGGCGAAGCCTTCAGCCGTCTCGACCCCGTCGCACAACAGGTCATGCAGGCGCTCGCCGTCTACCGCCATCCCGTCACAAGCGCCGCCGTTGACTATCTGCTCCAACCCTACCTGCCCGGCGTTGACAGCGCGCTCGTCTTAAAGCGTCTCGTCAACATGCTCTTCGCACGACGCGAGGCGGGGCACTACTACCTCCATCCGGTTGACCGCACATACGCGCTTTCCCGCGTGCCTAGAGGCGAGCCGTCAGACCGCTTGGAAGAGACCACACTGCCCTATACCCAATATGCCATGCGCCACCGCGCTGCGGAGTATTTCAAACAGGCCCGCCTGCCGCGCGAGGACTGGAAAACGATTGAGGATTTAGCGCCACAGCTCGCTGAGTTCGATCTGCGCTGCGAAGGTGAAGATTACGACACGGCGGCAGTCGTGTTACTGGAAATTGACTACAATTACCTACTCGCTTGGGGCTTTTATCGTCAGATGGCAGAGATGCACGAACGCTTGCGGGGTAATCTCGGCGACCCAGACTTGGAAGCATCGAGCATTGGTAATTTAGGCACTGCGTATAGAAGTACAGGGCAGGTACAAAAAGCCATTTCTTGTTACAAACAGGCTTTGAAGCTTGCCCGTGAGAACAAGAATCGCCCAGGTGAGGGAGCGTGGTTGGGTAATCTTGGCGCTTGCTACGCCGACACAGGTCAGACGACGCGAGCCATTGACTACTTCGATCAGTCACTTGCCATTGACCGTGAGATTGGTAGCCGGCAGGGCGAGGGAATTGACTTGGGTAATCTTGGCGCTTGTTACTCCTACATGGGTCAGACGGCGCGGGCCTTTGACTACTACGAGCAGGCGCTTGCCATTGACCGTGAGATTGGGTATCGGGAGGGTGAGGCCATTCGACTGGGCAATCTGGCAGAAGCGCTGGTTGACGAAAAGCATTATGTTGAAGCGATACGGAATGCCATTGAAAGCGTCAAGATCGCTGAGGAAATCAATAACCTTAGCCTCGGTAGCTACAATAACGGCAATCTAGCTCTCGCCCGCCTTTACGCTAATGACTTGTCTGGCGCTCGCGCCGCTGCTGAAGCTGCCCAGCAGTACGATGAGCCGAATAATAACGACTACGTGTTAGCGCTTCTTGGCTTGATTGCTTTAAGGCAAGGAGATGTCGCGGCGGCTCAGGCGGCTTTTACAGAGGCTGTAGCGCAAGCGGAAACAATGCTCACGTATAGCGCGCAGAACTTCAAGGCGCTGGACTCGAAGGGACTGGCTTTGTGCGGGCGGGCTGTCTGTGGAGACGCTAGCCGCGTGGCTGAGGCCGCGGAGGCGTATAAGGCGGCGCGGGCAATCAATAAGGATGCGGGAATCGTCAGGCGCGTGCTGCGCCTGTTCGATGCGCTGGCGGAGTCGGATGCGGCAGGGGCGCTGGCGGGAGTGCGCGCGGCGGCGGCGGGCGAGTGAGGGACGAAAGAGACTGCGTTTGCGAATGATGGAGAGTGAATGGCCGCGCGGAGCTTTGATGGCCCGCGCGGCCTCATGTTGTCAAAGCGCGATGGCCGTTCGAGCGCGCGAGGTGCGCTTTGAGGAATCGGCCAGTGTGCGAGGCGGGGGCGCGCATTATCTCTTCGGGCGTGCCGGTGGCGACGACTTCGCCGCCCATGTCGCCGCCTTCGGGGCCGAGGTCTATGAGGTGGTCGGCGGTCTTGATTACGTCGAGGTTGTGCTCGATGACGAGGAGCGAGCCGCCAGCTTCGACGAGGGTGCGGAAGGCCGCGAGCAGTTTGTTGATGTCGTCGAAGTGGAGGCCCGTCGTCGGCTCGTCGAAGATGTAGAGAGTCTTTGCGCCGGTGCGCTTTGAGAGGTACGAGGCGAGCTTGACGCGCTGCGCTTCGCCGCCCGACAGAGTTGTTGCCGATTGTCCGAGGCGTAGGTAGCCGAGGCCGACTTCGTCGAGGACGCGGAGGCGGTTGGCGATCTTGTTCGTGTCGCGGAAGAAGGTCATCGCCTCGCGCACGGTCATGCTGAGAACGTCGTTGATGTTCTTGCCGCGGTAGCGAACGTCTAAGACCTGCTGCTTGAAGCGCGTCCCCTTGCACTCTTCGCAGACTAGCTCAACGTCGGCGAGGAACTGCATCTCGACCGTCACCGTGCCGTCGCCCTCGCACACGTCGCAGCGCCCGCCGGGGACGTTGAAGGAGAAGTGCGAAGGGTCGAGTCCGCGACTCTGCGCGTCGCGCGTCTGCGAGAAGAGTTCGCGGACGGCGTCGTAGGTCTTGATGTAAGTGACGGGGTTCGAGCGCGGCGTGCGTCCGATGGGCGACTGGTCAACGAGTATCACGTCGTCAACGTGCTGCGCGCCCGAAAGCTCTCGGAAACTCCCGACGTGCCCCTGCCACTCGCCGCGACCCTTCTTGATTCCCGCGTACACAACGTCGTGGACGAGCGTTGACTTGCCTGAGCCGGAGACGCCCGTCACGCAGACGAGCATCTCCAAGGGGATGTCAACGTCTATGCCTTTGAGGTTATGCTCGGTCGCTCCGCGCACGGAGAGTTTTTTCTTCTTCGACGCGCGCCGCTGCTTCGGCTCTTTTATCTCGACCTCGCCGCGCAGGTACTTGCCCGTGAGCGTCGGGCCGCTTTTGAGAAGTCCCGCGAAGTCGCCCTCGTAGATGACCTTGCCGCCAAGCTCGCCCGCCGCAGGGCCTATGTCGAGTATGTGGTCGGCGGCGCGCATCATCTCTTCGTCGTGCTCGACGACGAGGACTGTGTTGCCTATGTCGCGCAGGTTGTGCAGGAGCTTGATCAAACGCTCCGAGTCGCGCGGGTGCAGGCCGATGCTCGGCTCGTCCAGCACGTAGAGCGCGCCGACGAGCGACGAGCCGAGGTTCGTCGCGAGCTGTATGCGCTGCGCCTCGCCGCCCGAAAGCGTCGAGGCGAGACGGTCGAGCGTCAGGTAATCGAGTCCAACGTCAACCAAAAATTTGAGGCGGCGACGCACCTCGAACAGAACCTTGTCGGCGATGGCCGTCTGCTCCGGCGTGAGGCTCAGCTCGTCGAAGAAACGGGCGGCGTCCTTGATCGAGAGCGCGCAGACGTATGGAAGCGTCCGGTCTCCGACGCGAACGTCGCGCGCCTCCTGCCGGAGCCTCCCGCCGCCGCAGTCGGGGCAGAGCGTGTAGCCGCGGTACTTCGAGAGGAAGACGCGGACGTGCAGTTTGTACTTCTTCGTCTCAAGCCAGTCGAAGAAGCCGCGCACGCCGCCGAAGCCCTGTTTGCCTTCGACGACCGCGCGCTGCTGCTGCCGCGTCAGCTCCTGAAACGGCGCGTCCATCGAAATCTTTTCCTGACGCGCGAAACGCCTTAGCTCCGTGCGCGCCCAGTCGTACTGCGGCTTCGTCCAAGGCTCAATCGCGCCGTCGGCGAGCGAGAGCTGCGGGTTGGGGATGACGAGGTCTAGGTCGAGGCCGATTGTGTTGCCGAAGCCCTGACACGTGGGGCACGCGCCGTATGGATTGTTGAAACTGAACAGGCGCGGCTCGGGCTGCGCGTAAACCGTTCCGTCGTACTTGCACTCGAAGCGCTCGTTGAACTTGAGCGTGCGCGCCTCCTCTCCGACGGTCTGGACGAAGGCCTGCCCGTGCCCTTCGATGAAGCACGTCTCGAACGAATCAACTAGGCGCTCGCGCACGTCCGGGCGCGCGACGAGGCGATCAACGAGAACGTAGACGCCCTCGAAGTCCGCCCGCGTGTAATCGTCGGACGAGCGCAGCTCGATTGTCTCGCCGCCCGCGAACAGGCGCGTGAAGCCGCGCTGCATCAGGCTCATCACGTGCGCCGTGACGACGTGACGGGAGGGAGTTTGACGGGGAGACGGGGAGACGGGGAGATGGGGGGATTTGCGGCGACTGCCGTTTTTATTTTTCTTCTCCCCGTCTCCATGTCTTCCCGTCTCCCCGTCTCCGTTTTTCCCCGTCTGCGACAGGCCGGCCTCCGCGGGGAACAGCACGTAGAATCGCGTGCCTTCCGAGAGCGCGCCGAGCGTCTCCTGCGCCGCGGACTCCGGCGAGTCCTTGTGAACCTCTCGACCGCAGACGCGGCAGATGGTCGTGCCGACGCGCGCGTACAAAAGCCGCAGGTAGTCGTAAACTTCCGTCTGCGTGCCAACGGTCGAGCGCGGGTTGCGCGTCGAGTTCTTCTGGCGTATGGCGATTGCCGGCGGGATGCCCAGCACCTCGTCCACGTCCGGCTTGTCCATGCGTTCGAGAAACTGGCGCGCGTAAGCCGAGAGCGATTCGACGTAGCGGCGCTGGCCTTCGGCGTAGACGGTGTCGAAGGCGAGCGAAGACTTGCCCGAGCCGGACACGCCGGTCACGACCGTCATCTTTTCGATGGGTATGGAGAACGAGACGTTCTTCAGATTGTTGACGCGCGCCCCGCGCACTTTGATCGCTTCTTCACTCATAGGAAAACCGCACGCCGGGGCGCATAGTGAGCCGCACGGCCTCTCGGCGAAACACACATGATAACCTTTTTTCCGGCGCGCGCGAAATGGAGCGAAGGCATGGGCGGTGAGGCTATGGAAATCTCCCGACACGATGGCGAGTCGCCGACGGGAGGCGGGGAAACCGTCCACGAAATCACACGAAGCTGCACGCAATTCGCGTGGCATTTCTTCGTGCCGCTTCGTGTGATTTCGTGGACAGGTTTTTCATCTCCTGCGTTTGGAAATTTCAGGCGGAGGGTGGAGACTATTCGCATGAAGAAGTTGCTGTTGGCCGTCGCGCTGCTCGCGCTCTGCGTCGCCGCGTCCGCCGTTCAGGAGTCGAATCACAAAGACGACAAAGGCGCTTCGGCGCGTCCGTCGTCGAAGATAATCAACGCCGAACAGCTCCTCGAAGACGTGCGTATACTCTCAGCCGACGCGATGGAGGGGCGCGCGACCGCGACGCAGGGCAGCGCGATGGCGCGCGCGTACATAATGCGGCGCTTCGGCGACGCGGGGGCGATGCCGCTCGGCACGTCTTATGAAAGATCGTTCCAACTGACGGCGGGCAAGGGAGGGAAGGCGCACAAGAAGGAGCAGACGGGCGTCAACCTCGTCGCTTACGTGCGCGGCAAGAGTCACCCCGCGCGCTTCATCGTCGTCACGGCGCATTACGACCACCTCGGCGTGCGTGACGGAAAAATCTACAACGGCGCGGACGACAACGCTTCGGGCGTCGCCACGCTTCTGCAACTCGCCGCGCACCTGAGCCGCGAGCGGCCCGACAACTCCGTCGTCTTCGCCGCGCTCGACGCCGAAGAGGTGGGACTGCTCGGCGCGCACGCGCTCGTCGCGCAGCTCAAGGCCGAGAAGCGAGACGTTATACTCAACGTCAACCTCGACATGGTCGGCCACAGCGAGCGCGGCGAGCTTTACGCCTCCGGCTCGTATCATACTCCCGCGCTCCGACCGCTCCTCGAACGCGTAGCCGCGCGCGCGCCCGTCCGTCTCCTCATAGGCCACGACCGTCCCGAACAGGGGCAAGACGACTGGACGAAACAGTCAGACCAGTACGCCTTCCACCGCGCCGGAATCCCCTTCGTCTACTTCGG
>DASQLL010000085.1:0-2291 GCA_035630035.1 Pyrinomonadaceae bacterium
TTTCGAGATGGCCGTCAGGTCGTGGAGCAGAACGGTTTGAAGGATGTATAAGCTGCGGCCTCCGGTGAGAACGCGTGTGGTCGTGAGAACGGCGGCGGTCAGTAGAAAGAAATAGGCGAGGCCGAGGACGAGCGGCAGGACTCGCCGCCCGCCCGCCTTGCTCTTCAACGAAGAGAAGATGCGGCAGGCGATCAGGCCAGTCCATACCGCCAGAGGGAGAATCGCGGGCGCGGCGTTCGGTCGCACTCCGTAGCCATAAAAAATTAGCGGGATCGAAATGAGCAGCGCGCCTCTGCGATTCGTCCGCAGCGAAGTGTAGAGGAGCGCGGAGGCCAGAAGCAGCGAGACGCCGAGTCCTACGTCCTTCCAGATCGTGCTCAACAGAGCCAGCACAGACGGCAGAAATCCCAACCCGACCAAGCACAATCCGAGCCACACCGACCTGCGATACGTCATCCGCCAGAAGACAGCCAGCGCGCCCCAGAAAGCCGCGTTCTGTAACAGAAGCATCCCGAACGGCCCGGGCACGACGCGGTCTACTACTCCCCACACGGCAGCCATCAGCGGCGGATGCCAGTCGGTGAAACTCCACGCCCGCCCCTCCGCCAACTGGTAAATGGAATCCGGCGACATGTAGCCGGGATAGAAGGCGATGACGCAAAGCAGGAAGCCCGCGAGACAGACGAGATAGCCGATCAGTCGAACGGGCCGCACGGCCACTTGCGAATTAGTCGTCAAACCGTTATGGCCCCCCGGTGTTCGCCGAAAGTTATAAGCGATGCCCCAAACTTAAACAAGAACTCCTGTCACTTTCCCTGCGGGAAAGGCGCGGCGAGCCACGATTGGTAGTTGCGCTTCTGCTGTTCGGTGGGTTGGCGGACGGGGATGATGCGATAAGTCGCGTTGGCGCGCGCGCCGAGCTTGAACTGTAAGGCGCGAAGCTCGTCGGCGCGAAAGACCGTGAGCGTGATGGTCTCGCCGGGGCGCTTGTCGGCAATGCGCGCGTCGAGAAAATCGCGCGTGGCGCGGTAGCCGTCAACGGCGACGATCTGGTCGTTGGCGTTCAGGCCCTGCTCGTATGCGGGCGTGCCCGCGGGGACGGTCTTGACGACAAGCTCGCCCGGCTGAACCGATCTGCTCAAGACCTGCTCGCCTTCTTTGGCGAACGTCGCGCCGAGGTAGGCTTCCTCCGCGGCGGGCCGCCCGTCCGCGGCGCTCGTCGTGTCGAGACGAAGGCCCACGGCGTCGAGCGCGGCGTTGTAGTCAAGCTCGTCGCGCCCGCGCACGAAGCGTCGGAAGAACTCTTCGAGACTGCCCCCGGCGGCCAGCTCCGCGGCGCGCTGAAAGTCTTCGGGCGCGTAGTTGCGGTTCTTCTTGAAGAAGTCTTCGTAGAGGGCGCGCATCACGTCGTCGAGCGAGCGAGCGCCGCTCGTGCGTTTGCGTATTTCGAGGTCGAGCAGGAGGCCGAGGAGCGCGCCCTTGTCGTAGTAGGAGATGTTCGAGTTGATCGAGTTCTCGTCGGGGCGGTAGTGCTTGATCCATGCGTCGAAGCTCGACTCTTCCGCGCTCCGTTCGAGACGACCGGGCGTCTCCTGCAACTTTTTAATCTCGCCCGCGACGAGGTTGAGATACTGCTTGTCCGTCATGAGTCCCGCGCGGCGGACGAAAATGTTCTCGTAGTAGCTCGTGATGCCTTCCGCGACCCAGAGCAGGCGCGTGTAGTTCTCCTGCGTGTAGTCGAACGGGCCGAGCGCGTCGGGCCGTATGCGCTTGACGTTCCAGAGGTGGAAGAACTCGTGCGCGACGAGCGTGTAGAAGTCGCGCCAGTCCGTGTCGCCGGAGAAGCCGAAGCGACGCCACGTGAGCAAGGTTGAGTTTAGATGCTCAAGTCCGCCGCCGCCCGACGCGGCGAGCATGAGCATGAACGTGTAGTCGCGGTAGGGAATCTCGCCCATGAGCGCGACTTCGGCCTCGACTATTTTTTTCACGTCGCGCCGCAGCAGCTCAGCGTCATAGTCGCCCTCGCCGTCAACGACGATGCGGTGCGGGACGCCTTTGACTTCAAACTCGATGACGCGAAAGTTGCTGACCAGAAACGGCGAGTCGTAAAGCACGTCGAAGTTTTCGGCGCGGAAGGCATTGCGCTCGCCCGCGACCGTCGGCAGTCCGGTGGCGATCTTCCAGTCTTTGAAAGGCTCGACGCGCAGGGTCGAGGGAGCGCCGAGATGCCCGTCCGGGTACATGAGAAGCGCGGCGTTGTTCCAGACGGCGTGGCGGTCGTTCAGCTCGTT
>DASQLL010000086.1:0-3799 GCA_035630035.1 Pyrinomonadaceae bacterium
CTATTGGCGCGTCCATCTTCGCGCCTGCGGCGCTCAAGGCGGGCAGGGATGCCCGCGCTCCCAGCGATAAGCGGTCGCACTCATTCGCAAATCGCTATAAGTGCGACCGCGGGCAGGGACAAGCCCTGCCCCTACAGACTCAACCTCACGGTCGCATCCAATCGCGAACCGCTACAAGGTCTTGAAGCCGAAGTATCTCCAACCTGTCGCGTAAGACTTCGGCGCGGACTTCGCGTTGCGCGCGCGCCATAAAGCTCTCGATGTCTGGAATCGTGCGCGGGAGCGCGGCGGACATGTTGAGATAGCCGTCGGCGGTCACTACAAGATCGTCTTCAATCCTCACCGCGATACTCTTATATTTCTCGAAGGCCGGTCGCACGGCGGCGATGAACTTTTCGTTCTCCGGCGTCTTCGGAAGATTGTCGAGCGCGTCCGGGCGTATGTAGATGCCCGGCTCGACCGTGAAGACCATGCCGGGCTCAAACTTCGCAGTGAACAGCCCTATGTCGTGGACGTTCATGCCGAGCCAGTGAGACGTGCCGTGCATGAACCACGTTCGGTACTGGTTCGAGTTCCTGTCGGTGATGAGGCCGAGCTTGAGAAGGCCGTCTTTGATGACTTCGGTGGCGGCGTTGTTATTATCCGAGAGAGTCCCGCCGGGCCGCACGGCGCGGAAACTCGCCTCCTGAGCCGCAAGCACGATGTTGTAAATCTCCGACTGCTCCTTGCTGAATTTGCCGCCCGCCGGAAACGTGCGCGTCACGTCCGCCGTGTAGTGGCCGTACTCCGCGCCCGCGTCAATCAGAATGAGATCGCTCGGACGCACACGGCCCCGCGACTCGACGTAGTGCAGCGTCGTTCCGTTCGGGCCGCAGCCGACGATGTTCGGGTAGCCCCAGTTGTCCGCGTTGCGTCGCTTGTACGTGTAGTCAAGCTCGGCCTCGACCTCGTACTCCCACTGCGCGCGCGCGGCGACGGCCTGTGCGCGCCCGTGCCCTTCGATGCTGATGTCAACGGCGTGTTGCAACAAACGAAGCTCGGAGGGCGACTTTATCATTCGCATCAACGCAAAGATGCGCCACGCGCTTCTGACGTTAAGGCCCGTCGCCGCCCGCACCCAATTGCCTGCGAACTCCTGCTCCTGCCTGTACTCGCGACTGTTGTCGCCGGTGGGTAGAAACAGGTAGAGCGACGCTTCGCCCCTTATCATCGCCGTGAAGAGAGTTTCAAAACTCGCTTGTGTCGCGTCAGACGGGGCCGCCTGCGGCTGCGGCGGAGTCAACGTCTGCGACTGCGAGGCCGCTGCCTGCTCCGCCGTTGCCGGCGGCAGATTGGAGAGAAGCACGCCTTCACTCTTCGGCCTGTAGTAGCGGCGCAAGCGAAGCGCGCGCATGAAAGGCTCGAACTCTTTGGCGTCCCAGATTTCACCGACGCCTGAAATGCGCCGCGCCTCTTCGGGGCTGTACATATACCCCGTCCAAGTCTCGCGCGCGGCGTTTCGACGCGGGAGGAAAAGTATCTCGCGCATGGACGCGACGCCCGGCAGCAAGACGAGCGTCGCGCCCTGCTGGTTGAGATGCGTCAGGTAGTAGAGATTATTCTCCTGACGGAACTCGAAATCCACGTCGTTCGCATAGACGCGCAACTCCGCGCTGAACATGACGAGGACAGAGCTTGTCCCAATCTTTTCCGCAACGCGCTCGCGCCTCGCGCGAAGCTCCGCGACGCGCTCCTCGTCGCTGAAGACCGGCGCGGGCGGCGTTATGCGTATCGCTGATGTGTCGGCAGCACGCGCCGAACTGTTTCGCGAGCCGGTAGCCCCGACCCCTGCGAAGAGGGAAATCATCGCGGCAGCAGTTATCGTTCGATTTACCAACTTCATACTTCTCACAATAAGGTTATCCCCCACACGGCTACGACTTGTAGGCGTACATAGGCTCAATGAGGAGTGACGCGGCACACTGCGCCGTCATGCGACCGACTTTAAGTGTTGTTCGTTCTGAACGACGACCGTCGGGTTTGAATTCGGTTCGGGGATCGGCAGGTTTTGCTCGCCCAGAAGGGTGAGGTGTTCTTCCATACCCCACTTGGCTTTGTACAAGCAGTCCTCAATCGAATGTCCTACGCCTGTGAACCCTTCAAGGTCGGGCGAGTAAAAGCCGAAAAAGTTCGGGTCTTCGGTCGCCTCGATTACGAGTGAATATTTAAGCTCCAGCATCGCTTCCCTCAGTCTCTGTCTTTAATGCCTGCGGCTTTCAAGATCGCGTGGCACGTGCCGGTTGGGACATCTTTTGAGCCGTGGTAGTCAACCCGAATCAACCTGTCATGGCCTTGCTTGCCATAATAGCGTATCGAACCTTTTTCTTTCACCAGCCTAAAGCCGTTCCTCTCTAACAGACGCACAAGCTCACTGAATTTCATTTGTGTTGACCTTCAGTAGCCGACCGTTTCGCCGAAATTACGCGGGTCGCTCGCGCCGAGCCGGACGCCCGTCTTCTCTTCAATCATAATCCCCTGTGCGTCGCCCATGTAGCGCGTCTTTTCCGCGAACCTGTGGCCGCGTGATTCGAGCGCGCGGAAGGTGTCCGCCGACATGCCGAACGGCTCGTAGGTGATCTCGTCGGGAAGCCATTGATGATGTATGCGCGGCGCGTCAATCGCCTGCTGGATGTTCATGTCGAAGTCCACGACGTTTGTGATGACCTGCAAGACCGTGTTGATGATGGTGGGGCCGCCGGGCGAGCCTACCGCGAACCAGAGCGAGCCATCCCGGCGCAGCACGAAGGTCGGCGTCATGGCCGAGAGCGGTCGCTTGCGCGCGGCGACGGCGTTGCGCTCGCCTTGAATCAGTCCGTAGGCGTTCGGCGTGCCGGGCTTCGCCGCGAAATCGTCCATCTCGTTGTTCATCAAAACGCCTGTGCCGCGCATGATGACCTTCGAGCCGTAACTGTCGTTCAAGGTGTAAGTGTTCGAGACGCAATTTCCTTCCGCGTCTACGACCGTGAAGTGCGTCGTCTCCTCCGACTCCGCGCCCACGGGTCGCCCTGCCTTCACCTCCGCGCTCGTCGAGGCTCGTTCAGCGCGGATGCTTTTGCGCTGCCGCTCTGCGTAAGACTTGTCAATCAGGCCGGCGATGGGGACGCTGACGAAGTCCGCGTCGCCCATGTACTCGGCGCGGTCGGCGAAGGCGCGGCGCATGGCCTCGGTCATCAAGTGATAACGTTCGGAAGAGGTCGCGCCCGTGTTCCGAAGGTCGAAGCCTTCGAGGATGTTGAGCATCTCGATGAGAACCGCGCCGCCCGAAGACGGAGGCGGCATCGAGATGACCTCGAAGCCGCGGTAGGTGGAGCGCAGAGGCGTGCGCTCCTTCGCGACATAGCCCTTCATGTCTTCGAGCGTGATGAGGCCGCCGTGCGCGCGCATGTCCTCGGAGATGAGACGCGCCGTGCGCCCCTCGTAAAACTCGCGCGCGCCGAAACGCTGCATGCGCGCGAAGGTCGCCGCCAGCTCAGGCTGACGCCAGATGTCGCCCTCGTTATGAAATTTTCCGCCGTTCAAAAGTATCTTCTTCGTCTCGGGGTAGAGTCCGAGCTTGTCGGCGTTGTTTTTAAGTTGGCGCGCGAGACTGTAGGGCATCACGAACCCCTGCGCGGCGAGTCGGCGCGCAGGCTCGATGAGCTGCGACCAACTGAGCCTGCCCGAGCCGTATTTTTTGAGCGCAAGCTCCATCCCCGCGACTGTTCCGGGAACGCCCGACGCGCGATAGCCGAGCGTCGAAGAGCCTTCGCCCTCTATGAGC
>DASQLL010000087.1:0-6254 GCA_035630035.1 Pyrinomonadaceae bacterium
TGCGCCGCTACCGCTCGTCGGACGGCTACGAAATTCTCGTCGGGCGCGGCCCGCGCGAGAACGACCAACTGACGTTTCGCGTCGCGCGCTCATACGACACTTGGCTGCACGCAGCCGACTACCCCGGCTCGCACGTCGTCGTCCGCAGCCGCGGGCGCGACGAACAAGTCCCGCACCGCGCCGTCGTCGAGGCCGCGCAGCTCGCCGCGCACTTCAGCAAGGCCGGCAAGGACGCGAAGGTCGCCGTCAACTACACGCAGCGCAAGTTCGTCTCGAAGCCGAAGGGCGCGGCCCCCGGCCTCGTCTACCTCTCATCTTTCCGCACGCTGCTCGTCGAGCCGCGCGAGGAGTTAAAGAGAAGTGATGAGTGATGAGTGATGAGTGATGAGTTAAGACTAAAATCTTTTACTCATCACTCATCACTCTTACTTGCCTTACCCGACCGGCACATTTAGCATGAGGACATGAGCGCAACAGAGAGAAACATGCAGCAGAGTTCCGAAGAGTTGTTCGGGCGCGCGGTTGAGTTGATGCCGGGCGGAGTTAACTCACCCGTGCGCGCCTTCCGCGGCGTGGGCGGCACGCCGCGCTTCATTAAGAGCGCGCGGGGCGCGACGATGACGGACGTTGACGGTCGCACGTACATTGATTACGTCGGCTCTTGGGGGCCGATGATTCTGGGGCACGCGGACGAGGAAGTGATCGAGGCTCTGCGCGACGCGCTCACGCGCGGGACGAGTTACGGAGCGCCGACCGAGCTTGAGATCGAGATGGCGGAGGAGATCATCGCCGCCGTGCCCTCGGTCGAGATGGTTCGCATGGTTAACAGCGGGACGGAGGCGACGATGTCCGCGCTACGTCTCGCGCGCGGCGCGACCGCGCGGAACAAGATCGTCAAGTTCGAGGGCTGCTACCACGGGCACGGCGACAGCCTTCTCGTTAAAGCAGGCTCCGGCGTCGCGACGTTGGGCCTACCCGACAGCCCCGGCGTCACGGACGCGGTCGCGCAGAACACTCTCACCGCGCCTTTCAACGACGCCGGCGCGCTCGAACAAATCTTCGACGCGCACGGGGCGGACATCGCCGCCGTCATCGTCGAGCCGGTCGTCGGCAACATGGGATGCGTGCCTCCGCGCGCGGGCTATCTGCAAGCGTTGCGCGACATCACGCTGCGGCACGGCGCGCTGCTCATCTTCGACGAAGTGATGACGGGATTTCGACTCGCGCGCGGCGGCGCGCAGGAGCTTTATGGCGTCACGCCCGACCTCACGACGCTCGGTAAGATCATCGGCGGCGGCTTGCCCGTCGGCGCATACGGAGGCCGCCGCGACATCATGGAGCAGATCGCGCCCGCGGGGCCGGTCTATCAGGCGGGCACGCTCTCCGGCAATCCGCTCGCGATGACCGCGGGCCTCGTCACGCTCCGGCGGCTTCGCGACCACAGTGTTTATGAACGGCTCGAACAGTCCGCCGCGCGCCTCTGCGAAGGCATGGCGGAGGCCGCGCGCGAGGCGGGCGTCCCCGTCGTCACGAACCGCGTCGGCTCGATGTTCACGACCTTCTTCACGGACGCGCCCGTGAGCGATTGGCCGTCGGCGGCAAAGTCCGACCGCGCACGCTACGGCAAGTTCTTCCACGCGATGCTCGAAGGGGGCGTCTACCTCGCGCCCTCGCAGTTCGAGGCCGCCTTCCTCGGCGTCGCGCACACGGATGAGCTGCTCGACCGCACCATCGAGGCCGCGCGACGCGCCTTCCGCAATCTGTAATCCGACATTCAACAGCCCGACGTTTTTGCATTTCCCCTTGACAGTCTGGGAAAGCGTTGTTACCCTTTGCCCCAGATTATCTAGGGAGGGGCTTAGCGATGGCACACGCCCGAACCGATTTGATGCAAGGCACGCTGGAGCTTTTGATTCTGAAAACGCTTGCGCGCGAGGCGATGCACGGCTACGGGATCGTCCAGCGGATACACGAGACCGCAGAGGACTTGCTCAAGGTCGAGGACGGCTCGTTGTACCCCGCGCTTTACCGCATGGAAGAGCGCGGATGGGTCACGTCCGAGTGGGGGCTTTCGGAAAACAATCGCCGCGCCAAGTTTTATAAGCTGACGAGGGCGGGGCGAAAGCAGCTTGAAGACGAGTGCGCCAACTGGGAACGCATCTCTCAAGCGATTACCAGAATTTTGCAAACTGCCTGACGAGGACGAATGATGAAAGCCCTACTCGCTCGTTTATTCAAGCCTTATAAGCGCAAAGAAATTGAGCTTGAAGTCGAAGAAGAGCTGCGTTTCCACGTTGAAATGCTCAGGCGAGAATACATTCGACAAGGCATGCCTCCAGAAGAGGCGAAAGGCGCGACTCTGAAACGTTTTGGCGATGTGGAGCAGATCAAGTATCGGTGCGTGCAGATAAGCAGACGGAGTCATCCCTTCATGCGCGCCCTGAAATCTTTTTTAATCTTGGTTTCTATCGCGGGAGTTTCCGTGCGCGTTCTCAGCGCGGATATTTCTGTTGGGCGCATTGGCGAGATGTTGATTGCTGTCGCCGTCTTAAGTCGTCTGCTGCTTTATGTGCGCGGCTTGAGTCCATCGAATTTTCTTTCAAAAAACCGAAACACCTTCGCCGCCGATCTTTAATGACAGCTCACAAACATAACTTGCGGCTTACGCCGAAAGAAAAACGGGCGACCGTCGGGCGTTGTATTTCCGGCAAGTAATCTTCGATAAAACTAAATTCCGTTAAGTAGATTCAAATGACACTTTGAAGAGTAAGTATCCGTGTGCCCTGACGTTTATTAATTCGATTTTCGAGAGGGCCGAGGGGAAAAGATGCTTTCTATAAAAGAGTTGAAGAAGACTTACCCGAGCGGCGTACAGGCGCTCAAAGGAATCTCCCTCGAAATTCCTTCGGGGATGTTCGGCCTGCTCGGGCCAAACGGCGCGGGCAAGACGACCCTGATGAAGATAGCAGCAACTCTGCTCGACCCCGACTCAGGGATAGTTGAGCTTGAAGGCGTTGACTTTATCGCGGACAAAAATGCTGCGCGCAGAATGCTCGGATACCTGCCGCAGGAGTTCGGACTCTACCCCACTCTTACAGCCGAGCAGACGCTCAACTATCTGGCGAAACTCAAGGGCGTAATCGAAGTTAAAGAGCGGAAGGCGTTGATTGACGCGCTGCTCGAAAGAGTCAACCTCTCGTCGGCGCGCAAGCAGAAGGTCGGGGGATTTTCGGGAGGCATGCGGCAACGCTTGGGGATCGCGCAGGCGCTCATGGGGCAGCCGAAGCTGATTATTGTGGACGAGCCGACGGCGGGGTTAGACCCCGAAGAGCGCGTCCGTTTTCATAACCTGATATCTGAAATCGCCAGCGAGAATACGGTGGTTATTCTTTCGACCCATATCGTCTCAGATGTCTCGAATCTTTGCGAGCGAATGGCGATTATGCGAAAGGGCGAGATCATCGCTTCCTGCACGCCGCAGGAAGCCATCAGTCAAATTACGGGAGCCGTTTGGGAAGCCGACCTGCCGCGCGAGAAAGTCTCTGCGTTGAAGAAGTCGCGGCTCAAAATCGTCTCGACGCAGATGTTCGAGGGACGTGTGCGCGTCAGGGTTTACTCGAAGGTCGAGCGACCGGGCGAAGAATTCAGTCCCGCAACTCCGTCTCTCGAAGATTACTACTTCAGCGTCGCAGGCCAATCGGAGAGTGTGAATTGAGGAATCCCGCCCACACGACATTCGGCGCGATCTTTCAGACGGAAGTGCTGCTCAACTCGAAGCGCGTCGCCCCTTATTTGATGGCGCTCCTGTTCGGCGGCAACGCCTTTCTATGGTGGGGCTGGGGGCCTGCCGAGAGCAGAGGGCTGGCTGTTAACAGCGAGGGTTTCATCGCCGGTATGCTCCCGGTCTTCTCTTTCATGACGTTGCCCCTGTTCACCGCCCTCATCATGTGCGACCCCGTCATCAGAGATTTCCGCACGGGCATTGCCCCTCTCATTTTTTCAAAGCCCGTCAGCCGCGCCGCTTACCTTCTCGGTAAATTTACGGGCAATTTCTTCGTACTCGTCTGCTGCCAGATGGTTTTTCCTTTGACGTTCATGCTGCTTCAGGGTTTCCGCAGACCGAACATGATCGTTCAGCCGGTGAGTGTGCTGCCTTACTTCAAACACTTCCTGCTTCTCGTCGTCATCTCACATCTGGCTCTGGCGGCATTTCACTTCACAGTCGGCACGCTGACGCGCAATGCCAAAATCGTTTACGGATTGGCAGCCTCTTTTTACCCGCTCTATATCACCTATCAAGTGGTCTTGTTAAAGAAGCTGCCGCCGCGCTGGCGAAGCTTTCTCGATCCTTTGCTGATGAACTTCCTGAACGTGCATTCGCAGGAGCGAAGCGCGGAGCAGCTTAATCAGCTTGCGGTCAGTTACAGCGCGGATGCGATTGCGAACCGCGCGTTAATGATTCTCATCGCAGCCGTTTGTCTGGCAATCCTTTACGTTCGGTTCTCGATGAACGAGAGCGACGACGAGCGTCAAATAACGACGGTCAATCTCGCCGCGAGCGCCGACTGGCTCGACGCCGGGGCGGAGAGTTTCAGCTTCGCTCAAGCGATTCGGACTGAAGAACTCACGCGCGGGAATGCAGTGGTGATTCCCAAAGTCGGCGCGACGACGGAAGGCGTCCGCGCTCATCTCAAACAGTTGGTTGCGGCTCTGGGAATCGAGCTTCGCCTGCTCGCCGCCGAGCGCAGCCTCGTCGTGTTAGTGCCACTTGCCACGCTTTTGTGTGTCGTAGGGATGGCGGCCTACGAAGCCGTGCCCGACGGATCATATACCGCCGTTTACGCGACTC
This sequence comes from Pyrinomonadaceae bacterium, assembly GCA_035630035.1. Classification (GTDB taxonomy): domain Bacteria; phylum Acidobacteriota; class Blastocatellia; order Pyrinomonadales; family Pyrinomonadaceae; genus QHXN01. Next base: position 4,850 of record DASQLL010000087.1, read on the forward strand.
GCACGGCGGAGTCGCTTCTATTATTTCTGGTAGCCATAGCGGTCTTTTACACGGGCGAGGCGATGCATCGTGACCGCGAATTGAGGGTCGAGCCTGTGCTGTGGAGCGCGCCGGCTCCCAACTTCGTCATGCTGCTCTCGAAGTTCTCGGCCACGCTTCTGCTTTCGATTTGCTTTAGCCTGCTGGTCTGTCTGACGGCAATCGCGCTGCAACTCATCCGAGGCCACACGCCGCTTGAAATCTCTGCGTACCTTACGACCTACTCGTTGGTTCTGCTTCCGAGCATGGTCTTCCTTATCGCCGCGGCCACCGCGTTAAATGTGCTGCTGCGTGATAAGTATCTTGCTTACGCGGTCAGCTTTGCGATAGGCATCGGGCTGTTTTATCTCTACAATCAAGGCTACAACGACAGGCTTTATAACCCCGTGCTTTACGGGCTTTGGACTCCTTCTGATTTAACCGGCGAGGCGGGTAGTCTCTCGCAACTTATTACACACAGAATTTACTGTCTTGCGGTTGCGACACTCTTTTTCTCGCTCGCGAATCTCTTCTTCGAGCGCAAAGCGACAAAAGGATTACGCTCAAACGGTCGCTTGAGCAGCACGGGATGGGCAATTCTGATAATGCTGCTCTCGACAGTGATAGCGCTGATCGCAGGTTTGATGATAAATATCAGAATGTGAGAGCGGGCTGAGTATGATTTCAATAAGAGAGTACCGCGCTGAAGATCGGCGGCAGGTTGAGGAGTGCTTCGTCGAGTTGCAGGAGTTCGAGAGGCGTATCGAGCCGAGGCGCGTCGAAGGCAGGGCCGTGGTTGAAAAATACCTGCGGTTCATGTTCGACAAGTGCGCTCAAACCGAAGGGACTGTCTTTGTGCTTGAGGATGACGGAAGGGTCGTGGGCTTCGTCTCGGTGTGGGCCAAGTTGAAGGTAAACGGGCTGGTCAACGAAGAGGCGGAAGTGGCCTACGTCTCCGACCTCTTCGTCAACGCCGCTTACAGGGGGCGCGGGTTGGGGCGTGCGCTGCTTCAGCGCGCGGAGGACTATTCGGTGGCGAAAGGGGCGACGACGCTCAACATCGGAGTGCTTGCCGAGAACACAGGGGCGCGAAGGTTATACAACGACTTCGGCTTTCGAGAGGATAAAGTCGAGCTGACGAAGCCGTTGACGCCTGCCGTTGAAGCGGCGACCTGACGACTCATTAAAACGTCCATCGTTTAGAGGCGGGCAATGCCCGCCGTCTCAAGCTCCATCGCAGGTTGAGACGGCGGGCATTGCCCGCCTCTATAGCGATTTGCGAATGAGTGTGACCGCCTATTCCTGGGAGCGCGGGCATCCTTGCCCGCCAACGCGCCAATAGGCGCGTCCATCTTCGCGCCTGCGGCGCTCAAGGCGGGCAAGGATG
>DASQLL010000088.1:0-4904 GCA_035630035.1 Pyrinomonadaceae bacterium
CCGCCGCGGCGCGCGCAAGAAGCGTCTTTCCCGTCCCCGGAGGGCCGGACAGAAGTATGCCGCGCGGGGCGCGACCGCCGAGCCGCCCAAACTTCGACGGGTCGCGCAGGAATTCTATTGTCTCCGAAAGCTCCGCGCGCGCCTCGTCAACGCCGGCCACGTCCGCGAAAGAGACGTTGTGGCTTCCCTGCGTATCGCTTGAGCTTATGTCGCCTCCGACGCTCATGCTCGTGTAGACGCGCCACCCGATTACGCCGAGCGCAAGCAGCGCCACTATGGGGAAAATATATTCAACTGCGGTGATGAATAAGCCGGGCTGCAAAGATTTGAAAACTATCTGTGCGTTGTGCTTCGTGAAGGCGGCTGCGACCTCCTGCTGCGCGACCTGATTCGTCACGACCGCGCGCGCGAGCGTGCCGTCGGCGGCGGTTACGGTCACGATCTCTCCGTCAATGTTAACGGATGTCGCGCCGCCCGCTTCGGCCATCTCGCGGAGCTGCGTGTAGTTGACTTCGCGCACGACCGGCTGAGTCTTGCGGTAGAAGACGACGTAAGCGATTGATGCTGAGAGGAGCAAAAGAACAGACGCGGCGACCAATGCGCGGGTCTTTCGCGAGCGGGGGGTCAGACGGGATAAAGACATAAAAACCTCTGTGAAGGAGTCGGGGACGGACTCACTGTTTTTTATTGATTGAGCAAAGAAACCACCTCAGAAGAATCACCGAAGACCAAAGGGCTGGCTCGAACGGTTTAGCGGGACGATGTCAAAGGTGAAGGCGTCCGTCGGGGTGAACGCTTGCTAAAAACCACTCTAACAGTCTCCAGCTTTTAAAGTCCAGCGAAAAAGCGTTGGCCGCGGGGCGACTAACTCCTTTGCCTTCAAGGGTGGGTCGTTGCCCGGAACTCTTTCCGATGTCGGCGCGCAGGTTTCGGTTGCCGCGCACGCGGCCTGAAATGCGTCTTCAAATTATTTGCTCTGTATCGAGACACAGACGTTTGAATTTAGGCGGTGTATTTCAGTACAACGCTCGTATTCAACATTCATCGAAAGCCGTAGTCACAGAAATCTCTGCGGACTTTCGGGATTCAGAAATCCTCGTTAGCCTCCGACGAGGCTGGCATGAGCGTTGCTCGAACGGGGGCGCAGGCAAATTTCTTCGCGGCTGTCTTGGAACGTCAACTTAGGCTCAAAAAGGAGAAGGCGAATATGTTGTGGACAATCTTCGTGGTGCTTCTCATTCTGTGGCTTCTCGGTTTCGTGAGCAGCTACACGCTGGGCGGGTTCATACACCTTCTGCTCGTCCTCGCGCTCGTGATCCTCGTGATAAATCTTCTGAGCGGGCGCAGGGCGGTTTAAGAGACAAGCGAACAAAGGGGACGAGTGAGGGGCGTCGTGTTTTCACACAACGCCCTTCTTTTTTCATGCGCTTGAGTCGTTTTAAGTTGGGCGTATGCCCGGTTGGGATTCACCGCAGAGGCGCAGAGAGCGCTGAGAAAGCGCAGAGAGTTGAGCTTTTCTCTGCGCCCCCTCTGCGCTCTCTGCGCCTCTGCGGTGAGTCTTACTCTCACCACACTCAATCTAATAATTGATCTATTTGAGGATACTCAAACAATCGCACGCCGCCGATTACGAAGCTATCATTTGATTTCCGACTGACACGCGCGGCAGTGCGTTCGCCGCTTCGCGTTGAGCGTGCCGCAGCCGGCGCAACGGTTATACATTGTACGCGCGAACCAATTCGTAATGAGCGCGCTCACGAGCAGGATTGCGACGAGTAGAAAGATGCTCAGGAGCGTGTCCTTCAAGCCTTGTGCCTCTCAAGCATTTCCTGATGGTAACGCTGGCCGCGCTCGTAGCCGCGCCTGAAAGCGCCCGCGTCGCACGCTTCGCCGAAACATTCACGCAGCCGCTCCGCGTCCTCGTCGAACGAGCGTCCGCGCGCGCGAGGGTGGAGCGCGGCCTCGAATCCGCGTCTGTACTCTGGCTCGTCCGTACCGAAGTCGCCGCCGTCAACCGTGTACTCCGCCTCCTCCGCGTCGCGCAGTCCGACCCACCAATCCTCGCGCGCGGCGTCAACGCTCTCCGCGCCCGTCTGCTCAAGAACGGTGCGCGCGGCTATTGTCTGCGGATCGTCTTCCGCCACAACTATGACGACCGAGCGACCGCGCCTGAGCGCGTCCTCGTAGACGAAAAGCTCATCGTGCGGAAGTCCGCGCGCCATCGAGTCTTCGAGCTTGCCGCCGACCGCCGCGCCCGTCGCCGCGCCGCCCGCGCCCAAGAGCGCCGCGCCGACAAGTCCCGCGGCGATAATCGGCCCAACGCCGGGGACGAGCAGACTCGCGACAACCGTGCCAAGATGCAGCCCGCCCGCCACGCCGAGCGCGCCCCCGACCGCTCCGCCGAGTGCCGTGCCCATGCCGGGCTGCTCCGTCTCGGTCGTCGGCACTTCGTCCAGCTCCTGCTGCGACGTGCCGGGCGTCAGCAAGCTGATTCTATCTTCCGACACGCCCGCCGTTCCCAGTAACTCGACGGCGCGCTCCGCGTCGGCCCGCGAATTGAAAATGGCTGCGACAGTGCTCATGCGTGTTGCTCGTTCGAGCGGGTGGCTGAAAGCGCTTTCCCGCTCAGGCCGCCTTTCTACGGCCTTTCAAAACTTGAAAAGGTAAACGTCACGCCGACAGCTTTCAGGGGTGTTGAGATTTTAGCACGACAACGACCCGCGCGCGTTTGAAAGTCGCCAGTCAGAAACGCGACCGTTAGGGAGCGTGTCAGGAACACGCTCCCTAACGGTCGCGTTTCTGACTTGTGCCCTCATCCCTCAAGAACCTTATTGAGCCAACCCTTGCGGACGTGTTAAAGTGAAACCGTCTTCCTGACATCATTCCGCGGAGACTTTAATGATCGAGATCATCGAGAAACACTGGCCGATGTCCGAGGGCGACGGCAAGGCGACGCGAAAGAAGAAGCCGCGCATCCTCGCCATCACGACCGACTGCTGCACGGGCTGCGCCGGCTCGCCCGCGTGCATCGAGTATTGCCCGATTGAGGCGTGCATGTTCTGGGTTCCCGACGACGACCACTCGCCTTTCGGTCGCATCGAAGTTGACCCGTACCTCTGCATCGGCTGCCAGAAGTGCATAAGCAAGGGGCCGGACGGCGCGTTCCTCGACGGCTGCCCGTGGGACGCAATCGAGATGGTTCCGACCGACGACTGGGAAGCGATGCACGGCGTCACACTTCCAGACGCTCCGCCTCCGCCTCCCACAACCTAAAGCCGTAAATGGTGAATGGTGAATTGTAAATGGCAAGAACAACACGCCGTTTATGATTCACAGCACAATCGGGGAGAGATTCAATCTCTATTCACCATTTCCCATTTACTATTGACCATTCATGCGGCGTTTGATGGCCTGAGCCGTCTGCGCCGCTTTCGCTTTCACGTCCGCGGGCATCCCCGCCACCCCGCCCGCGTATCGCTCGACTTCCGCCAAATCTTCCGCGCCGCCGAAGTAGTAGAGACCTACGAGCGCGTCGCCCACCTGCTCCGCGTCGGGCGCGATGATGAAGATGTCGCTTCCGCGCGTGATGTTTTCGCCGTCCCTGACGTGCGCTTTCTCTATTGCGCCGGGAAGCGGCGAGCGGACTTCCTCGACCGCGCCGGAGGCGTTCCTGAATTTGACGAGCAAAGACTCGCGCTTGACGGGCGTCCCTTCCGTGAGGGCCGTGAGCGCAACCCCGTCCGCGCCCGCCTTGACCGCGTAGGGTCGGAGCATTGCCGCCAGCTCAACACGGCAGCGCGGGTCGCCGAAGCGTACGAGCGCGAGCGCGGCATTGCGCCGCACGATGGGTTCGGGGTCGTCGAGCAGGCGCAAGAGCGCGGAGTGAAAATCTTCCGACCGATGCTCTACGCCCATCACCCACGCCGCGGTCATACGCACGTCCGTCACGCCGCTTTGCGATAGCGCGACGATCCGCGGAAACCAGCGGCCCGCGCCCTTGTCGCCTTTCTCGATGCGCTCTTCAATCTGCGAGAGCGCGTGCTGCACGTGTCGCGGCTTACCTTCGCGCAGGTACTTTTCTATCTCGTCGTCGCCGAGCGCGCGCCCGAACCAAGTCCAGTACCAAGCGAGAAACGGCCCCACCACGAGCAGCAATGCGACGACGACGAGCGGCCACGGAGTTCGCCGCCGCCCAACCGTCGCGTCCGCGCGCGCCCGCGGCTCTTGCTCTTGACTCCCGTTGTTGCCGACAACTTCCATACCTTTTCCGAGTGGCTCAGCGCGGAGGATATAACCTGTAGAGCATCATGTAGACTATGACGCCCGTGACCGAGACGTAGAGCCAGAGCGGGTACGTCCAACGTGCGATTCTTTTGTGGCGAATGAAGTCGCCGCTGAGCGCGCGGCGGAGCGTGATTATGATGAGCGGGACGATGACAATCGCCAGAATGACATGCGTGATGAGAATCGTGAAGTAAAGCGGTCGGACGAACCCCTCGCCTTTGAATCGCACCGAGCCGTACTGCGCGTGGTAAACGACGTATGAGAGTAGAAAAAGGACGGAGACGGCGAGCGCGGCGAGCATACATGTGCGGTGGGCTGAAACTCTGCCGCGCAGGATGAAGAAGAGTCCGGCGACGAGCAGTACGAAGCTCGTGGCGTTGAGCGTCGCGTTCAGGTGCGGCAGGATCGAGTCGTTCATAAAGCAGTGTCGCGAACGACTCAGCCGCCGCGCTCTGCGTCTTCCTTCGCCTTCAAAGCCTCCGCGCGCCCGGCGTCTGTCAGCGCGTAAAAATCGTTCCCGCGCTCTTCGAGCAGGCCGCGCTCGACTAATGTCTCGACCGAGTAGAAAACGGCGCGGCGCGCGTCGGGGTCGTTGCCGCCGGCCTCGAACAGCTCGTGCA
>DASQLL010000089.1:0-2086 GCA_035630035.1 Pyrinomonadaceae bacterium
GAAGAGTGCGGGCGCGTCGGGAAAGCTCAGGAGCGCGGTCAGCGTCTCGTTCGCGTGCTGGCCGTGTATGATGTCGGGCGGCGCGGAGAGTTTATCGAGGTCATCAACCACGGGCACGGTCTCTTTGCGTATCTCCGCGGCAAGCTTGCCGAGGCGCGGGCTGTAGATAACCGGACGGTGCCCTAATTCGAGAAGCCCGCGCGCAATGTCACACACGAACAGCTCCGCCCCCGACCGCGTCTCAAGACTGAAGTTGGTGATAAGAATTCTCAGCCCGCTCATCGTTCGCATTGTCAATCCAAACAGACTAAAATGGAAGCACAAACAAAACTGAGAGGCGCCGGCGAAGCAGGATCGCGGCCCGAAGCTCTTACCGAATAAGCTCAATAGAAGATGACGACACCGAGAATCGTACGCGCGCCGCGCGGCGCGCAGCTCAACTGCAAGGGTTGGCATCAGGAGGCCGCGCTGCGCTGCCTTATGAACAACCTCGACCCCGACGTGGCCGAGCGGCCCGAAGACCTCGTCGTCTACGGCGGGACGGGCAAGGCCGCGCGCAACTGGCAGTCGTTCGAGACAATCGTGCGCGAGCTGACCGCACTTGAGAACGACGAGACGCTGCTCGTCCAGTCGGGCAAGCCCGTCGCGGTTTTTAGAACGCACGAATATGCGCCGCGCGTTCTCATCGCAAACTCGAACCTCGTAGGCGCGTGGGCCAACTGGGAGCAGTTCCACGAGCTTGAGCGCAAGGGCCTGACGATGTACGGGCAGATGACCGCGGGCAGTTGGATTTACATCGGCACGCAGGGCATCGTGCAGGGCACGTTCGAGACCTTCGCGGCGATGGCCGACCGCCACTTCGCGGGGACGCTCGCGGGCAGGCTCGTCGTATCGGGCGGGATGGGCGGCATGGGCGGCGCGCAACCCTTAGCGGCGACGATGAACGGCGCGGTCTTCCTCGGCATAGACGTTGACCGCGAGCGCATCGAGCGGCGCGTGCGGACGGGCTACTGCGACCGCCTCGCTTTGGATTTGGACGAAGCATTGCGCGTCTGCGAGGACGCGGTCGAGCAGAAACGCGCGGTCTCCGTCGGACTCGTCGGCAACTGCGCCGAACTGCTTCCCGAAATCGTCCGGCGCGGCGTGCGCGTTGACGCGGTGACGGATCAGACGAGCGCGCACGACCCTCTGAACGGCTACGTGCCCGCGGGCCTCTCGCTCGAAGAGGCCGAAGAGCTGCGACGACGAGACCCGAAGACTTACGTCGAGCGCTCGACCGCGTCAATGGCGCGGCACGTCGAGGCGATGCTCGCGCTCAAGCGCGCGGGCGCGGTCGCCTTCGACTACGGCAACAACATACGCAAGTTCGCGCACGACGCGGGCTGCCTCGACGCCTTCGAGATTCCCGGCTTCGTCCCCGAATACATACGCCCGCTCTTCTGCGAAGGCAAAGGCCCTTTCCGTTGGGTGGCGCTTTCGGGCGACCCCGAAGACATACGCCGCACGGACGACCTCGCGCTCGAACTCTTTCCGCACGACGCGACGCTCGACCGTTGGCTCCGGCTCGCGCGCGAGCGTGTGCAGTTTCAAGGGCTTCCGGCGCGCATCTGCTGGCTGGGCTTGGGCGAGCGCGCCGAGATGGGCGAGGCTATGAACGAGCTTGTCAAACGCGGCGAGCTAAAAGCGCCCGTCGCCATCGGACGCGATCATCTCGACACAGGCTCGGTCGCATCGCCTTTCCGCGAGACCGAAGCGATGCGCGACGGCTCGGACGCAATCGCCGACTGGCCCATCTTGAATGCGCTGCTCAACACAGCGAGCGGCGCGTCTTGGGTCTCGTTCCACCACGGCGGCGGCGTCGGCATCGGCTACTCTCTGCACGCGGGCCAAGTCTCGGTCGCCGACGGCACGGCTGAGGCGTCCCGGCGACTCAACCGCGTACTGACGAACGACCCCGGCCTCGGCGTCGCGCGCCACGTTGACGCCGGATACGAGGAGGCCGAAGAGACCGCGCGCGCGAAGGGCGTCCGTGTTCCGATGCTGCCGGCGGGCGGCGAATAGGGTCACGCGGCAAGTAACGACGGTT
>DASQLL010000090.1:0-2846 GCA_035630035.1 Pyrinomonadaceae bacterium
TACTGACTACTGTCTACTGTCTACTTATTCGCGTACACCTTCACGTTGTCGAAGTAGATTTCCGCGAGCGCGCTGCCGAAGATGCCGGGGCTTCCCTGCCGGTTGCCGATGGGGTCTGTGCGCTCGACCGTCCACGCTTCAGGCTCGGCTGCGTCCGCGGGCCAAACCTTGCCGCGCGCACGCACCTGCCCGCCCGGTATATTTTCGACCCGCAGCTTGACGCGATACCACGTGCCGGTCTTCCACTCGAACGGGACGCTGGCGACGCGCGCGGTCTCGGGCTGCCACGACGTCAGCTCCAGCTTCTGCACGTTGCCGAAGAGCGTGAGCGAGTAGCGCTGCGCGACGACGCCGGCGTCGCCCACCTGCCGCCGCTTCGTCGTCGCAAGGATGTCGGCCTCGACCGTGTAGTCCGCCAGCTCGCTCAGTCCCATGTAGGCGCGCGCGCGGCTGAGGAGCGAAGAGCCTTCGGTGGTCTTGACCAGAACCTTCTTGCCGTCCACCTCGCGCGTGATGAACTTCATCCCTGTGTTCGTCCAGTGCTGCGGGAAGGTGCTTAACGCCATCGCGTCGAAGTTCTCCGACCACGGCAGCGGCGGGATGACGCGCACGCGCGCCGCGCCGGTGAGGCCGCCCACGCTCGCGCGCACTTCGCCCGTCTGCACGACCGCGTCCGTGGCTGCCGTAAACTGACCCGCTTCGGCCTTGCCGTTGAGCTTGTCGAGCGACCACGTCGCGCCCTGCTCGTCGCGGATGAAGTTGCCGCGCTCGTCGAAGAGGCGGACGCGGAAACGCGCGCTCCCGCCGGGCTTGAGCAGCACCTCTGCCGGGACGACCTGCACGTGCGTGGCGGGGCCAGCCGAAGGCGACGCGGCGGAGTTGTGCGGCGTGCCTCCTTGCTCCTTCGACTTCTTACCGATGCAGTAGAGCGCGGCGTCGGTGACGAGGAAGACGCGCCCGTCGGAGACCGCGACCGAGGCGATGATGGACTCGGGCTGCTGCTCTGTGCCGAGCTGATCCTCGTCCAAGACCTTCGCGCCCGTGGCCGACGGCTCGATGATGAAGAACTTGCCGTTCTCAGTGCCGACGTAGAGCTTGCCGTCGGCGAGCACCGGCGACGCCCTTTGAATCGTGCCGAGTTTCTGGAGCCAGAGCTGCTTGCCCGTGTTCACGTCGAACGCGCCGAGGTTCGCGCTGTTGTCCACCTGATAAAGTCTGTCGCCGTCGAGCACCGGCGACGAGAAGCCGCCCTGCCAGCCGTAGACTTTCCACTTGAGCTGCGCCATCTTCAGCTCGCCCTTGAGCGAGGCGTCGAGCGCGGCGATCATCCCCATCTCGCTCGAATCCAAGTTCTCCTCGCTGTGCGTGATGATGGCGGTCGTCCCCTTCACGACGACGCCCGTGTTGAGGCCGCGCTTCGAGACCTCGATCTTCCAGACCGGCTCGCCCGTCTGCGGCTTGACGGCGTGCACCCAGCCGTCGCTCGCGCCCTGAATGAGCATGCGGGTGCCGCCCACGTTGGCGATGATGGGCGCGGCGTAGGTTGTGTCGTAGGGGCGCGCGCCCGGCGCGCTCGTCCAGACGGTCTCGCCCGTCCGCTTGTCGAAGGCCAGCCATCGGTGGAGGCCGCGGTGTTGGTCGCCCCAACTAAATGTCACGCCGCTCACGATGACGAGGTCGCCGTCCACAATCGGCGAGACGGTACGCCCGCCGTGCGTCGTCAGCAGGCCGAAGTCCTCGCCGAGCGAGCGCTCCCACAAGACCTTGCCGTCGCGCCCCGAGAGTCCAACGAGATGTCCGCCGCCGCCCAACGCGTAGACGTTGCCGGTCGAAGGGTCGCCGACCGGCGAGGCCCACCCGATGCGGTGCGGCGGAACGTCCGAGAGGTAGACGTTGAAGCTCCGCTCCCAGACGACCTTGCCCGTGTCTGCATCGAGGCACATCAGGCGCTCCTGCAAACGCGCACCTTTGTCGAAGGCGTTGAAGAGGTAGACGCGGCCCCCCATCACAACGGGCGTAGAGCGCCCGCCGTAGGGAGCTTTCCACGCGAGGTTCTCGCCCGCGGGCGACCACTTCTCTGGCAGCCCCTTCTCATGCGAGACGCCGTCGCGCGCAGGCCCGCGCCACTCCGACCAGTCGGCGGCCCCGGCGCGGACGACAGCCGACAGTAGCAGCAAGAGCGTTAAGAACGTGGGGACCTTGAGCGGTTGGACGTAAGCACTCGTCTTCAAATTGTTTCGCCTCGCAGTTCTCAATCTTCGGTGTTGTCGAGAAGCCTCGCGCGCGCGCCTTCGGGTCAAAGGCACGGCGGGTGGGCTGCGGCGTCGCCTTTTTCTTCGAGACTCCGGCGGACGAACCGGCCAGAGAGTTCGCTTGAAAATGGCTTGAAAAGAAACCTTGTGCGGGTCGCACACGTTTTATAACACGTCGTAAGATGAGTCCTTGTCACAACGCGGTAAAAAAATTTTCCTTGCTTTTGCAGGCCCTCGGTGTGTAAATACGCCACAGCGCCGCGATATGTTTTTTTCGCCGGACGACGGCATTTCCACGGCATTCCGAAATCACGTACACGCGCCCAATTTATTGGACAGGGGACGCGGCGCGCGATGGCCGCCCGCCCGGCCAATACGCCCGACAAGTTAACACCACCGCGGCGGCAACGAAAACCGGAGTGAAGACCATGACGCTCAAGCGCACCGCCCTGCTCGCGCTGCTCACGCTCGCGCTCGCCGCCTCCGCGGCGGCGCAGGACCCGAAGCAGGCGCTCAACGAACAGCTCTACGAGGCCGCGCGCAAGGGCGATGCCGCCGAAGTCCGCGCGCTGCTCGACAAGGGCGCCGACGTCA
>DASQLL010000091.1:0-19884 GCA_035630035.1 Pyrinomonadaceae bacterium
GCTCATCACGCCCATGTAGCCGTAGCCGAAGCAGAAGAGCGAGAGGAAAGGTATCGTGCCCCACATGCCCATGCGCGCGGCGTAGAGTATGGCGGCGACGAAGTAGGCGGCGAAGGCAAGCTCGAAGGCGGGCAGCCAGCCGCGACCGCGCCGGTACTTCTTGCGCTTCCAAGCCGCGTCGCTTCCGCCCTCGACCTTGTACTTAGGCGTCCGCACGAACTCGGTCTTGATCCGAAGGAGAGCTTCCAAGACGGCGCGCGCGTTCGAGAAGGCGAGGCCGATGCCGAGCGCCATGACGAGCGGTAGATGAAGGAGCCGCCGCCGCGAGCGGTCGAGATACCAGATGGCCGAGCCGTAGAAGAGGACGACCGACACGGTCGAGAAAAAGAGGAGCGGAAGGTCGAGCAGCATCAGGTGCTGGAAGCCCTGATTGTAGCGCACGAGCAGAAGCGGAAACTGCAAGAGGCTCGTCAGAATCATCAGAGGGTAACTGACGTTCCCCGTCAGGCGGAAGAACATTTCGAGCTTCACGCGCGCCGGCAAGTTCGAGCGGAGGATGCGCGGGTAGAGCTTTAAGGCGACTTCCGTGACGCCCTTCGCCCAGCGACGCTGCTGCGCCTTGAAGGCGTTGATCTCAACGGGCACTTCCGAGGGCGCGTCCTCGTCAAGAAGATAGACGAAGCGCCAGCCCATAAGTTGCGCTCGGAAACTTAGGTCTGTGTCCTCCGTTAAGGTGTCGTGCTGCCAGCCGCCCGAAAGCTCAATCGCGCGCCGACGCCAAAGGCCCGCCGTCCCGTTGAAGTTGAAGAAGCCGCCCGTGCGGTTGCGAACCGTCTGCTCGACTACGAAGTGGCCGTCGAGCAGGATGGTTTGCAGTCGCGTGAGCAAATTGTAAGAGCCGTTGATGTGCGACCAGCGCATCTGCGCGCAGGCCGTGAGCGGGTCGGTGAAGAAGTGCACGAGCTTTCTCAGACAATCGGGCTTGGGCACGAAATCGGCATCGAATATGGCGACCAGCTCGCCCTTCGCCGTCTTCAGACCGTTCTCAAGCGCGCCCGCCTTGAAGCCCGTGCGGTCGTCGCGGTGCAGGTATGCAATGTCGAACCCGTCCGCGCGGTAACGCTCGACGGCGCGCGCGGCCATCTCGCGCGTCTCGTCGGTCGAGTCGTCGAGGACTTGAATCTCGAAGCGTTCGCGCGGGTAGTCAATCGCCGTCACGGCGGCGAGCAGTCGCTCGACGACGTACAGCTCGTTGAAGAGCGGGAGCTGCACGGTGACGCGGGGCAGCGCATCCTCACTAAACAACGCCTTCGGCTGCGGCTCGATTTTGCGGTAACGCCAGAAATCAACGACCTGCTTGATGCGGTACGCGCCGAAGATCGAGAGGACGAAGAGGATTGAGAAGTAGAGCGTGAGGATCGTCCAGTCGAATGCGTCGAGCCGGTAGAGCGGGCTGATGTTCTCGGCGGTCTTCCAGACGGCCTCCTCGATGTACTCGCGCAGGAGCGTGTCGGAGGCGAGCGAGGCCGCGGACGTTTGTGTGACGAAAAACATCTTCTGACTTCTTACCGAACAGCGCGCGCCAGTACAGAGTCGCGAGCGGTAGCGAGCGGACTCTGGGCGGAAACGCGACCGTCAGGGAGCGTGTCCTGCGTTGCCGCGACTAACACGCTCCCTAACGGTCGCTTCCGCATCGCCGCACTCCAAAGCAAACGGGCAGCGCACTCGAAACGTTCGCGCTGCCCGTCTTAGATGCTCGGATTGTAGCCGAAAGGATGCCCGCGCAAAAGCAAGGATGAAGGATGAAGGCGGAAGGATGAAGTAAAAGCAGAAGCCTGACGGCTACGCTTTCATCCTTCATCCTTCCGCCTTCATCCTTTGTCCTATATCCCTTGGCCGTAGCCGCCGCCCGCGGGGCCGCCGAAGCCCGGAGGAGGCGGAGGAGTGTCCGCGCCGCCCTTACGCTTCTCGAAGATGGCGACGCCGATAAGCCCGCCAACGGTGGCGAAGATTATCAGGAGCAGGCCGCCGATAAGCCCGCCCATGATCGCGCCGGCGATACCGCTGCCCTGCGCCGCCATAGCGCGCTGCATGGCCTCCGCCTGATCGGGGCTTTGCGACGCCATGATGCTGGACATGACACCCTGCATCGCGTTGCCGAAGGCGAGTTGGAGCGGGATGCCAACGATGAAGTTGATGACCGCGCCGATGGCCCCCGCAATCGCGCCAAGCACCGCGCCGTCGCCCGGTTTGACCGGGACGGGCGAACCCTTGACGTACAAGTTCGCCGCGATTATCCCGCCGACGATTGCCCACGCGCAGCAGCAGAGGTTGGGGAGGTTAACGAACGGGATCGCCGACAGGATGCCTAACATCGCGCCGCCGATTAAGGCTGGTTTCAGTTTGTCGTTCATATCCGTCTATACCTTCACTTGGGAGAAGATCGAAAGACTTCGGTCGAGAGTTTAGGTTTCGCCGGCGCGCGTGCACGCCGCCAGATTATACGAGCAGACCCGCTTCAGCTTTCGCGGGGAAGTCCGTGCCCGAAGAGCCGCCCCCGCCGAGAGGTCAGACTCAAGTCCACGAGACCCGGCACGATGTAGAAGGCCGAGACGACGCCCAACAGCGACGCCGTCAGAAAGCGCGACAGATGCGTGTTATCCCACACGCCGAAGAATCCGAGCGCGAAATCAACCGTCGTCGGCACGGCGGCCAGTATCAACCACATTCGCCACGGCATCTCCCTGCTCGCGAGGTTGCGCGCGAACGGATAAGCCGCGATGCCCGCGAGCGCACCGGCGTACAAACCCGTGCAGCGCGCGCACACCGCCAGTGGGAATCCCTCGATGTGGAACGCTCGCGCCGACTCTTGATGACACGCCACGCTGAACCCGTGGTAAATCGCCTGCGCCGCCGCGAGCGCGCCCTTCGCTTGCAGCAACGGCGCAAGCACGATCAACCCGACGAAGCCCGCCGCGCCCGCAACCGCTGCTCCCCACGCCGCCCACGCAACGCGCGCGCGCCGCGCTGACTCAACGTCGTTCCCAAACTGCGGGACGTATTCGGAGATGGAAGCTGGCATAAGTGAATTGCGGATTGCGGATTGCGGATTGCGGATTTAATGAAGGTCATGCTCCTTCAAATCCGCAATTCGCAATCCGCAATCTAAAATCGAATAACGGTGTCCGGGCCGCCCTCGACGTGGACGGTGTCAACGAAGCGTATGTGGCGCGACTCTGTAGTCATCACGAGCGAGTGCGTGCGGCGGCCCGCGCCGAAGAAGCGGACGCCCTTCAAGAGCGAGCCGTCCGTGACGCCCGTCGCGACGAAGATGACTTTCTTTCCGGGCGCGAGGTCGTTCGTGTCGTAAACCTTGTTCGGGTCGCTGATGCCCATCTCGCTTAGACGCGCAAGCACCTCTTCCTCAGGCGGCACTTTGTCTTTGTCAACGCCCAGACGCTCAGGGTCGTAGACGAGCCGCGCCTGAATCTCGCCGTTCAGACACTTCATCGCCGCCGCCGTCAGCACGCCTTCTGGCGCTCCGCCGATGCCCATCAGCGCGTGTATGTTCGTGCCCGCGACCGCGGCAGAGATGCCCGCGGACAAATCGCCGTCGCTGATAAGGCGGATGCGCGCGCCCGTCTCGCGCACGTCCGCGATCAATTTTTTGTGGCGCGAGCGTTCGAGGACGATGACGGTCAAATCTTCCACGTCGCGTGAGAGGCGGCGCGCGATGGCCTTGAGGTTGTCTTTGACCGGCGCGTCAATGTCAATCGCGCCGCGCGACGAAGGCCCGACGACGATCTTATCCATGTAGATGTCGGGCGCGTTCAGAAGGCCGCCGCGCTCCGAGGCCGCAAGCACCGCGATTGCGTTGTTCGCGCCTAAAGCGCAGAGGTTCGTGCCTTCCAAAGGGTCAACGGCTATGTCAACTTCGGGGAACTCGTCTGCGTTAGCGCCGTCGTGAAAGCCCGCGCCGATCTCCTCGCCGATGAAGAGCATCGGAGCTTCGTCGCGCTCGCCCTCGCCGATGACTATGCGACCACGCATCGGCACCGAGTCCATCTTCTCGCGCATCGCCTCGACCGCGACGTGGTCGGAGTATTTGCGGTCGCCCTGCCCCATCGTCCGCGCGGACGCGATGGCCGCGGCCTCGCACACGCTCAGGAAATCCAGAGAGATGTTGACGCTGTTCAACTCCTGAACCATGAACGAAACACTCCTGAAAGCTAAAAGATTTTACGCCGCCGTGAACTTCATCGCAGGGCTTTGGAAAGGCACGGGAATACTAACAGAGCGCGCGCGGAATTGATAGAGGCAAAAAGACAGGGGCAGGAGGCAGGAGCAGGAGGCAGGGGCAGGAGGTAGTGGTTATTTTAGTGGTTGAATTTTTCGGGGTGGGCGATCATGCTGCCCAGCATTCTGCCGATTTCTTCATAGCCTGAACTCAGTCGCTCCTGTTGGACTGTCGAAAAATAACCGCAGTTGGTTGCGAAATCTATCCAGACCTGCGTCTCAGTCGCTTCACCGTCGGCGTCAGCCATCTTACTCACGAACATCCTTGGGTATTGTTTCTTGCGATAGCCCTCGGCGATGTTCGCGGCCACGCTGCGCGAGGATCGGCGAATCTGATCAGTCAACGAAAAGCGTTCCTCTTGAGGCAAGGATTTCGTGAGGCGAAAGATTTCCATCGCCAGCTCGAAGGCCAACCGGTAAACCTTCAAATCTCTGAAGCCCACTGAATTCGCCATAAAGATTGTCTTCCTGCCTCCTGCTCCTGCCTCCTGCCTACTTCTTCAGCTCAGGTCGCAGGTTCAGATTGCTGATAAGACGATGCAGGTAGTTGGGGTGGACGCCTAAGATGCGCGCGGCCTCTGTGAAGCTGCCGCCGGACTGTTCGAGGGCGCGAAGGAGTAGATGCTTTTTCGACTCGCGCACGGCGTCGTGGTATTTCGTCGCGGGCGCGGAGGGCGAGTCGGATGCGGCCTCGGCTTCGAGGACTGTTTCGGGGAGGTCTTCGGGCAGCACGCGCTCGGTCGTGCCGAGGACGACGGCGCGCTCGACGGCGTTCTCAAGCTCGCGCACGTTGCCCGGCCAGTCGTAATTGAGAAGGCACTTGCGCGCATCGGGCGCAAGCCCCGTCACCTTGCGCTTGAACTTCGCCGCGTACTTCGATGCGAAGTAGTTGGCGAGCAGGGGGATGTCCTCCTTGCGCTCGCGCAGAGCGGGCATCTCGAAGGAGACGACGTTGAGGCGGTAGTAAAGGTCTTGACGAAACTTCCCCACCTTGACCGCTTCTTCCAAGTCACGATTCGTCGCCGCGACGACGCGCACGTCAACACTTATCGAGCGCGTGCCGCCGACGCGCTCGAACTCGCGCTCCTGAAGCACGCGCAAAAGCTTCGCTTGGAGTATGGGCGACATCTCGCCCACTTCGTCTAGGAAGAGCGTGCCGCCGTCCGCGATTTCGAGCTTGCCTTTTTTCTGCGCGAGCGCGCCCGTGAACGCGCCGCGCTCGTGGCCGAACAGCTCGGATTCGAGAAGCGTCTCGGTGAGCGCGGCGCAGTTTATCGCGACGAACGCCCGGTCGCGGCGCGGGCTGTTCTGGTGGACGGCCTGCGCCGCAAGCTCTTTGCCCGTGCCCGACTCGCCGCGTATGAGAACCGTCGTGTCCGTCGGGGCGACGCGCGCGATGAACTGGTAGACCCGGCGCATCGCCCCGCTCTCGCCGACCATGCCGTGCTCGACGCGGCTCTCCTCGCGAAGCATCGTGTTCTCGCTCTCCAACTGCTCGACGTGGCGCGCGTTGTTGAGCGCGACGGCGGCGATGCCGGAGATAATCGTCACGAGCCGCAGATGCTCTTCGTCGAAGTGAACGTCCGGGGCTAACGTCGTCAGGTAGATGACGCCGACGGCGCGACCGAACAGCACGAGCGGCACGCACAGAAGCGAGCTGATGCGCGACGCCTTGAGACTCACCGAAGCGTTGAAGTCGCCGCTCTCGACGAGGTCGCTGGCGAGGATGGCCGCGCTCTCTTCCAAAACCTGATGGACGACCGTGCGACTCACCTCGACCGCACGCCCCGGCTCGGCATCGCGCTCAAGCCCGAACTCGGAGACCGCGCGCCCGTCCTCGCCGACGAGCAGGATCGCGCCGCGCTCCGCGGGAACGACCTCGAAGACGAAGCGCAGAAGCTCGCGCTGCAACGCCTCGGCATCGCGTATCGAGTTGATGGTCGTGCTTATCTTGACGAGGAGCGTGAGGTCGCGCGCCATGTTTGCCAGCGCGGGGAGTCGTGCCCACTCTTCCTGAGTTTGGGGTTGGAGTATGTCTTCGACGCGCATACGCAGCGTCGAGTGCGCCGTAAGCTCGCGCTCGCTTACCTCGACGGGGCTTGAGCCGGAAGCGGAGGCGTCGCTGTCGTGTTGCAAAAAGACGAGCCGCGTCTCGCCGATGCTGATGCGGTCGCCGTGCTCAAGCAGACGCTCGCGGACGGGCTTGCCGTTGACGAACGTGCCGTTGAGACTGTCGAGGTCAACGAGCTTGTGCCCCGCGCCTTCGCGACGCACGAGGCAGTGGCGGCGTGAGAGCAGCGAGTCGGGGATGCTGACGAGGTTCGACGACTCGCGCCCGACGGACACATCCTCCTCTCCCAACTCGAAGGCCGTGTCCTTCAAAGGCCCCGCGACGACGGCGAGCTTCGGATTCATCCTCTCCACGTTTCTCCACACCTTGACGACGCGCGCGCGCATCGTGCTTCTCTCAACTCTTCACTCCACACGCCGCTGTCCTCCTTCGCATCCGGGCAGCGCGACAAATACCACTTCGCCGCCCGAAAGTCACTTCCCGCATGCGGCGCGGGCTAACAGAAAGGATAGGGCGACTATCTTTTCGGTTAGACTTTGCCGCCCGCGCGACGCCTGTGCACGCGCGCCCGACTCCTGCCCCTTTCGCCATGAATCTCAAGCGACTCAAGGGTTTCGCCGCGCAGTCGTGTCAGGCGTCGCGCCCTAATGACTGAGCGGCACACCGCTTGTTATGTGATAGTGCATCAGTCAAAGGCAAGCGAAAGCAGCCGGATTGATTGAGTCCCCTGCCAAATGGCACGCCTAGAAGCTCGCTCACCCGCCAAATAGAGCTTCAGCACGGGGCGGCGCTCCCAACCCTTCAGGGAGAGCCGCCCCGAACGCTTTTCTTAACAGAAGGCAGAAGGCAGAAAGCAGAAGGCAGTTAGGTGTGTACGCCTTGACTGCCTTCTGCTTTCCGCCTTCTGCCTTCTTCCTTAATTCGCGCCGACGGCCTCGCGCGACTCGGCGGAGCGATAGGGCGGCAGTGTCTTGCGCGCGGGCTTCTCGCCCTTGAGGCCGAGCGCCCAGTCGGCCTGCATGAGCGTGTGTATGTCGCGCGTGCCCTCGTAGATGACCGCCGCTTTGCAGTTGCGTAGGTAGCGCTCGACGGGGTAGTCGTTCGAGAAGCCGTTCGCGCCGTGGACTTCAATCGCCATCGAGGCGGCCTTCTCGCTTCTGACCGTGGCCTGCCACTTCGCTAAAGAAGTCGCGCGCCCGTTCGGGCGTCCCTCGTTCTTGAGCCACCCGGCGCGCAGCCAGAGCAGATGGCACATCTGATAGTCGGCCTCCATCTCTGCGATCTTCTGCTTGACGAGTTGGTGATTGGCGATCTTCGTCCCGAACGTCTCACGCTCTAAGGCGTATGCGACGGACGCGTCGCGCGAGGCGCGTATGACGCCGGTCGCGCCCGCCGCGACGGTGTAGCGGCCCTGTTCGAGCGCGAACATCGCGATCTTGAATCCCTCGCCCTCTTCGCCGACCATGTTCTCTTGGGGAACGCGCACGTCCTGCAAAGAGAAGTAGCCCGTGTTGCCCGCGCGTATGCCCATCTTGCCGTGAATCGTGCCCGACGAGAATCCTTTCATGCCGCGCTCGACGATGAAGCACGACATGCCTGAGTGGTCGCGCTTGCGCCGCTTCTCTTCGTCCGTCCAGCAGAAGAAGAGAAAGTTGTCGGCGATGTCGCCCAAAGATATCCACATCTTCTCGCCGTTTAAGACCCACTCGTCGCCTTCGCGCCGCGCCGTCGAGCGCGAGCCTACAACGTCCGAGCCTGCGCCCGGCTCGGTCAATCCGTAGGTCGCGAGCTTCTCGCCCTTCGCCTGCGGCACGAGATACTTCTGCTTCTGCTCCTCCGTGCCCCACGCGTAGAGCGTCATCGAGTTCAGCCCCGTGTGGACGCTCATGACGACGCGCAGGAACGTATCAACGGCCTCAAGCTCTTCGCAGACGAGGCCGAGCGCGACGTAGTCGAAGCCCGCGCCGCCGTACTCTTCGGGGATGCAGACGCCGAGCAGGTTCAGCTCGCCCATCTTGTCGAGAATCGCGCGATTGAACTGCTGCTTCTCGTCCCACTCCTTTATGTGCGGGGCTACCTCGGCGAGCGCGAACTCGCGCACGGTTTGGATAAGAGCCTTGTGGTCTTCGTTCAAATCAAAATTAATCATTCTATTTTCTTCCTCGGAATCGGATTGGCACGCACGACGCGAGTGAGCCTGTGGGCCGTCAGATTAAGATTTATTCCTTGCAGAGTTTGGGCAAAAAGTAAGCGTCATCTTACAACACGCGCCGCGCAAAAGTCACAGACTGCCATCCGCATCTTTTTCTTCCGTCACCGAATCTTCACTCGCCGCGTCGAGCAACGCGCGCGCCTCCTGCTTCGCATCTTCGAGCGTGCGGACGCGACCGTCGAGCTGCATCTCGTAGACGGCGCGCGTGATCTCGCCGACGCGCGGCGACGGACTCAGGCCCATCTCCAAAAGGTGTCGGCCCAGAAGGAGCGGCGCGGGCGGCCTTCTTTCGACGGCAAGCTCGCGCGCGCGCGCGATGAACCACTCCTGCGCCTCTGCGTCGTACCAACGCTCGCGCGCGACCCACGGCGCGTTGCGGCCCAGTGTGTCGGCCTTCGCCACGCGATAGAGCAGTTCAAGCTCGCAACGTCGCGCGAGTCGCCGGAACGCTCCATCGGAAAGCTCCTCGCGCCTGCGATAAAGCTCGCCGGGCTTGAGGTGATCGCGAACGAGCGCGACCGTCTGCGAGCGCACGTCGTAGCCGTCGAGCGTGAAGACCTTCAGACGGTCGAGAAACGAGAGCGTATGCTGAACCCCGGCCTCTTCGTGTCCGCGCGAGCGTATGCGGCCTTCGACGAACTCCGTCGTCGCGGGCTTGCCGAAGTCGTGGCAGAGCGCGGCCAGCATCAACGTCGCCTGTCGCGGGTAGTCCAAGTCGTCAATCAACTCCCGCGCGCGGTCGCATGTGAGCAGAGTATGGATAAAAACTTCGCCCTCCGGGTGCCATTCCGGCTCTTGGGGCACGCCCTTGAGCGCGTGGAGTTCGGGGAAGAGCTGTTCGGTCGCGCCGAGGCGGTCGAGCCAGCGGAGGCCGACCGAAGGCTGCGGCGCGACGAGAAGGATTTTTTCAAGCTCGCCCCAGATTCGCTCCGCAGGGAGGTCTGTGAGGTCTATCGAGCGGCACAACTCGACCGTCGAAGGCTCGATGTCGAAATCGAAGCGCGCCGCGAACTGTGCCGCGCGCAGCACGCGCAGAGAGTCTTCGACGAAGGTTTCGGGCGAGACGGCGCGCAGAAGTTTTCGTTCGAGGTCTTCGCGCCCGCCGAACGGGTCGAGCAGTTCATCGCCTAAAGGGTCTTCGAGGATTGCGTTGACGGTGAAATCCCTCCGTCGCGCGGCGTCCTCGACCGACATCGAGGGGTCGCCTTCGATGAAGAAGGCGCGGTGTCCGCGTCCCGCCTTTCGCTCGCGGCGCGGGACGCTCACGTCCAAGTCGTGTCCGAGCTTGTAGACGGTGAACGCCTCGCCGACGACGTTGACGCGCCCCAGCCGGTCGAGCAGCTCGCGCAAACGTGCAGGCTCGACGCCGTACACCTCAACGTCCCAGTCCTTCGCCTCGCGCCCCATCAGACGGTCGCGCACGCAGCCGCCGACCATCAGCGCGCGCCCGCCTTCGTCGCGCACGGCGCGCGCGAGCTTCAGAATTTTTTCGGGTATGGCGGAAGACATCGGGGCAGTCGCTTGTTCTCTATATGAGCCTTTGGTGAACAGCAACTCACCGCAGAGGCGCAGAGGACGCAGAGGGGGCGCAGAGAAATTTCAATCCTCTGCGCTTCCTCCGCGTCCTCTGCGTCTCTGCGGTGAACTTTAGGTTCACGACACGCGCGTCTGATGCACGCAAAGCCTAATGCAACGCCGCATCATCATCGAAGTCGTCTTCGTCGGAGTAGTCGTCATCGTCATCATCGTCGTCGTCCGCGTAGCCGTCGAGGTCGTCAACGATGACCTGCATGCCGCGCGTCGAGGGCAGGCAGCTAATGATCTGCGCGCGCTCGACGCGAGTGCGTTCGGGCGAAGAGTGCCAGAGCTTGACCCAGAAGCTTCGCGTCGCGCCGTGGACGACGAAGGTCGAGCCGTCCAACATCACAGGCACAGGCTCGGCCAACGTGCCCGCGCGCAGAGCTTCGAGCAGTTCGGGGACGTGCTGCCTGAACTGCTCGAACTGCAACACGACCGCGCCATCCTCGACCTCTGCGGGCGGAAGCTCCACGGGATCGTTCGATTCGAGCAGCAGGCGCGACTCGGTCTGCTGATTTCTTTTTTTTACGACAGGCATAAGAAGGTGAATGGTGAATGGTAAATGGTGAATGGATTAAAGCAGTTTCCATTTACCATTTACCATTCACTATTTACTAGCAAGCGATTCCCAATCTCTTCTTCAAGTATTCCTGAAGCTCGGCGGCCTTGACGCGCTCCTGTCCCCACGTGTCGCGGTCGCGCACCGTTACGGCCTCGTCTTCGAGCGACTGGTGGTCAACGGTGACGCAGAAGGGCGTGCCGATCTCGTCCTGCCGCGCGTAGAGCTTGCCGATGCCGCCCGTGTCGTCGTAGACGGCGCGCATCGCGGGCTGCAACTCCTTCTTTACGGCGTGCGCCAACGCGACTATCTCCGGCTTGTTCTTCGCGAGCGGCAAGACGGCGACTTTTATCGGCGCAAGCTCTGGATGCAGGCGGAGGATTACGCGCTTCTCGCCCTTGTCGTTCACCTTCTCCGTGTATGCGTCCATCAGGACGGCGAGGACGGTGCGGTTGACGCCCGCCGCCGGCTCGATGACGTAAGGGTAGTAACGCTCCTTCGTCGCCTCGTCGAAGTACGAGAGGTCTTCGGTCGAATCCTTGTTGATGCGCTCGCCCTCTTTCTCAGGCTTCTTCGAGTGCGCCTTGAGGTCGAAGTCCGTGCGGTTGGCGATGCCCATCAGCTCGTCCCACTGCCGCTCTTCGTCCTCGCGTTCGGGGAAGAAGCGGTAGTGGATGTCAACGGTGCGCTTGGCGTAGTGCGCTAGTTCTTCTTTCGGCTGCTCGTAGAAGCGCAGGTTGTCTGGACTGATGCCGAGAGTCTTGAACCAGTCGAAGCAGTAATCAATCCACTCCTGATGAACGCGCTCGTCCTCGCCGGGGCGGACGAAGTATTCCATCTCCATCTGCTCGAACTCGCGCGTGCGAAAGATGAAGTTGCCGGGCGTCACCTCGTTGCGGAAACTTTTGCCGATCTGCGCGATGCCGAACGGAATCTTGCGCCGCATCGTCGTCTGCACGTTCAGGAAGTTGATGAAGATGCCCTGCGCCGTCTCTGGCCGCAGGTACGCGAGCGCCGTCGGGTCGTCATCCTCCGCCGCCGCGCCGATGGTCGTGCGGAACATGAGGTTGAAGGAACGCAAATTCGTAAGACTATCTGACCCGCAATTAGGGCAAGAAAGCCATTTTCTGTCGAGGAGAGCTTGGGTATCGTACGTACCGGCGAGGCTGCGAAGCGGGTGTTGCCTTAGCGCCTCGTCTTGTGCTTGATGGAATCGCTTAGACAGTTCTAGCTTGTCGGCGCGCAAGCGACTATTACACTCTTTGCAGTCCACGAGCGGGTCGCTGAATGTGTCCTCGTGCCCCGAATACTTCCAGACCGAGCGGTTGAGGATGATGCTTGAGTCAATCCCCTCCATGTCGTCGCGCTCGTGAACCATCCAGCGCCACCAAGCCTGCTTGACGTTGTTGCAGAGTTCGACTCCGAGCGGGCCGTAGTCCCACGCGCTCCCCAGTCCGCCGTAAATCTCGGACGAGGGGAAGACGAAGCCGCGCCGCTTCGAGAGCGACACGATTGTTTCGATGTTTGGCGCTGCCAATTTTATTCTCCGGTAAATGGGAAATGGTAAACGGTAAATGGAGAGAGGAAGGCTCGCGACATTCCTATTCACCGTTTACCATTTACTATTCACCAGCATGTTAGCAGTCGCGCGGCAGAGTTGAAAAGAAGAGAGGAGCGCGCGAAGTCTCGCGTCGCTCCTCATCTTCTCACAAACAGTTGTTCGTGCCCGCTACTTGGTGGCGGGCGTGTTCACGTCAACTTTGACGTCCGTCTTGCCGCCGCCGAACAGTCCGCCGCGCCAAGCGAAGACTGCCGCGAGGACGACGATCAGAAAGATAACGAGTATGGCTACCACGCCTGTGTTACTTGAGCTGTCATCACCCATGTTTTTGGATCCTCCTTCGGAATTTTAAGCCGTTTTTTTTGTTGACGCCACCGCCGGGAAGCGTCCGCGAGGCCCTGATGGTTCTAAAATCACACAACAGACGAGGACAAACCGCCCCTCACGTTTGATAACCGTGCGCGAGATGGCGCTCTCCCGATAGTTAAGGAAGAGCCGTGCCACAAAAGGCCGAAGCGCCATGCTTCTCAAGCGAGAAGCGTGGCGCTCGGAAGCTTTCGTCACACTGTGACTGACGCTTCAATCGCGGCGCGATTTGCGCGTCGGGTCAGGCCCCGCGGCAGTGGGCGTCGGGCGCGGGGCTTCCGCTCCCTGCGGCACGAGCCAAAGCTCGAAGGTGTTCGACTCGCGGTAGCCGCCGTTGACGACGACGAGCCGGCTGCGGCTGAGGCCGCGATTGTTGACGAGATACTCGACGGCGCGCGCGCTCATGCGGTCGGCCTCGCCCGCGCGGCTGCGGCGTCCCGAATAGGCGATGATATAGCCTTGCGAGCCGGGGTTGTTCTGCAATTCAATCGCGAGATTGTCGAGACGCGCCTTGTCGTCGTCGAAAGCGATTGACGGGAACTCGTCGAAGCGCTTGGGCGGCGAGATCGAAGGCAACCCGTTGACGCCCGTCGCGGCCTGCGCCGTCTGGCGACAGCTTCGGTCGCCGGAGCCGTCGTCAACGACGAGGATGGCCGTGATGCGTCGGTTGCCGAGGCCGGAAGAGTCAACGGTGATGGTCGGCGTGCCCGCGCCGGAAAGTATACGCGCGGCGGGCGGGCTGACCGTCCAAGTGTAGTTGAGCGCGGACGGCCCCGCGTAGCCCACGTCAGCCGTGAAGGTGACGATGTCGCCGTCGTTGACGACGGAGGGCGCGGTGACGTTGACGGGGTACGGGCAAGGAGAAGCCGGGATGGCCGGGACGTTTATCGTCGTCGGGCGGTAGTTGAGCGCGATGCAGAACTTGCGTCCTTCGATTATCTGGAAGGTCTGCGTCCAGCGCGTGTTGTTGGGAAAGAGGATTTCGACTTTGTGCTGCCCCGGCTCAAGCTCGATGGAGCGGACGTAGTCGGTCGTCTCGCCTGCGGGCCGGTCGTCAATGAGGACGGGGTAGCCGCCCGGCTGCGTCGAGACCTCGATGCGGCCCGTTGTCGGCTGGCCCTTCTTTTTCTTCTGCTGCTTGGCCTGCGCGTCGAAGCTCAACACCGAAACGCCTGCGACGAGCGCGGCGAGTGCGACGGCGATGACGAGGACGCGGGCAGAGGCGTTTTTCGTGCGTCTCATTTTCGGCATGAACTTAGACCTCCTCCGTCGTTTCGACCGTCGTTTGTTCTTCGATCTGTTTGCGACCGTAGCGGCGGCGTGCGCTTGCGCCGAGCGCGAGCAGCCCCGATCCGAAGAGCAGGAGCGACATCGGCTCAGGGATAGGAGTCTCAGGCGGCTCGTTCGGCGGCGGCGGCTCGTCGGAAGTGCAGATGCCGCTCACGCATATAAGCGGGACGGCGGCAAGCGCCCACCAAGGGAATCCGCCCTTCGGGAGCGGAGGGCGCGGAATCTCGCCGCAGTCGCAGACCGTGCCGGTCACGTCGCCGAGGTCAACGGTCTCGATTTGTCCGCCGCTCTGCGACAGAGTAGGGTCAGGCGAGGACGGGCCTTGCGTCGCGCCGCTCTGGGCGGGCTGCTGCACGTTGCCGGTGGCGAGTTGCTGCTGCGGTTGGGAAGAGGGAGAGGTGACGGTGGCGCTCTGCGTCGAATCGTTCTGCCGGACGACGGCCCTGCCGCTCTGTGCGGCGAGACGCACTTCGCTGGCGGCGCGGAACTGCCCGCTCGCCCCGATGGTACGCACAACGTCGGCGAAGGTGATCGTGCCGGCCCGTGCGGGCGCGGCGGCGGCGAGTATCACGCCGAGCATCACAGCGATTGTGCGAACTGATTGACGCCTCATTGCGGGGTCGTCCTCCTTGAATCCCCTTCGGCCTCCGGTCAAAACCGACTGACTGCTCGAACCGGCGTAGGAATTAAAAATTTTCTTTCAGAGACGGCTATGCGTCCTCGGACTGCTCGGCTGCTGGCGATAACTCGAAGTCCGGGGCTTTCAACTCGTCGTCGGGCGTTCACGGTTCGGAGCCTTTCGGCCCGTGCCCGTTTAACTGCCCACATTCAAAAAGACTTGCGGTGAAAACCTCTTTTGGTTTCCTGCATTGAGAAGAGACGTTGAATAGCCGGTGTATTCCAGTTTCGGAGCGCCCATTAAACCCGCACGTGCCGTGCCCTGTCAAGATAAAAAAAGGGCCGCCCCGGCGGAGCGAACCCTTTTTTTATCAGTCATTAGCCGCGAGCGCGGAACGCCGCCTAATCGCCTTCGCCTTGACCGGCGGCCTCTGCCCTCTCGCCGCCACCCGCCTGCTGCTTCTCGTCGCGTAGCACGGCCTTGCGCGAGAGCTTGATTTTGTTGCCCTCTTTGCCGATGCACTTGACGAGGATTTGCTGGCCCTCTTTTAGCTCGTCGCGCACGTCGCGGACGCGATGCTCCGCTATCTCGGAGATGTGGAGCAGCCCGTCCGTGCCGGGGAAAATCTCGACGAACGCGCCGAAATCCACGATGCGCGAGACGGTGCCGAGGTAGGTCTCGCCGATGTCGGCCTCCGCCGTCAGACCCCGAATCTTAGCGACC
This sequence comes from Pyrinomonadaceae bacterium, assembly GCA_035630035.1. Taxonomy (GTDB): domain Bacteria; phylum Acidobacteriota; class Blastocatellia; order Pyrinomonadales; family Pyrinomonadaceae; genus QHXN01. Next base: position 15,276 of record DASQLL010000091.1, read on the forward strand.
GCAGCCTGCGCGGCGTCGCCGTCGGCTGTGGAGATGAAGATCGTGCCGTCGTCCTCGACATCAATCTTCGCGCCCGTCTCCTCGACGATGGCGCGGATGATCTTGCCGCCCGGCCCGATAACGTCGCGTATGCGGTCGGGGTTGATCTTGATGGTGATGATGCGCGGGGCGTAAGGACTCAAATCCTTGCGCGCTTCGGGAAGCGCCTGCTCCATGACGCCGAGGATGTGCATGCGCCCCTTCTTGGCCTGCTCCAGAGCTTCGGCCATGATCTGCGCGTTGATGCCGGCGATCTTGATGTCCATCTGCAAGGCCGTGATCCCGGCGCGCGTGCCCGCGACCTTGAAGTCCATGTCGCCGTAGTGGTCTTCCGCGCCCGCGATGTCGGAGAGAATCGCGTAGCGGTTGCCCTCCATGACGAGGCCCATCGCGACGCCCGCGACCGCGGCCTTGATTGGCACGCCCGCGTCCATCATCGAGAGGCTGCCGCCGCACACCGTCGCCATCGAGCTTGAGCCGTTCGACTCGGTGATGTCCGAGACGATGCGGAGCGAGTACGGGAAGTCTGCATCGTCGGGCAACACAGGCTCGAGCGCGCGACGCGCGAGTGCGCCGTGGCCGATCTCGCGACGAGAGGTTGAGCCGAAGCGGCCAACCTCGCCGACCGAGTAGTGCGGGAAGTTGTAGTGCAGGAGGAAGCGCCGCTTGATCTCGCCCGTCTCAAGGTCGTCAATGAACTGCTCGTCCTGCTTCGTCCCCAGAGTCGCCGTGACGATGGCCTGCGTCTCGCCGCGCGTGAACAGCGCGGAGCCGTGGACGCGCGGGAGCCAGCTCACCTCGCAGTCTATGGGGCGAATCTCGGAGAAGCGGCGGTTGTCGGGGCGTCGGCGGTTGCCGAGAATGTCCTCGCGGAAGATTTTCTCCTTGAGGTGGTCGAAGACCTTCTTCGCCATCTGCCGCTGTTCGGTCTGGTCTTCGGGATAACTTTCGACGACTTCCTTTTTGAGCGCGTCAACCGCCGCGTAGGAAGCGATCTTCCCGTGCGTCGCGGTGTCGAGCGCGGAGCGCAGGCGATCAGTGTAGTTGCGCTCGATCTCTCCCAACATCTCTTCGTTGAGCTTGGGCGACTCGAAGGGTCGCTTCTCGATTTCGAGCGCCTTGTAAAGCTCCTTCTGCCAGCGGCAGAGGCGGTTGATCTCCTTGTGCGCGAGCATCAAGGCCTCGACCATTATCTCTTCGGAGACTTCCTTCGCGCCGGCCTCGACCATGACGATGGCCTCTTCCGTTCCGGCAACGATGAGGTTCAGACGCGACTCGCGCACCTCGTCGTAGGTCGGGTTGATGACGTAGCGTCCGTCAATCAGTCCGACGCGCACGCCCGCGATGGGCGTCGTGAAAGGGATGTCGGAGAGGTAGAGCGCGCACGATGCGCCGGTGATTGCGATAACGTCGGGGTCGTTCTCCTGATCGGCAGAGATGACGGATGCGATGATCTGCGTCTCGTGCTTGTAGCCCTCGACGAAGAGCGGGCGGACGGGGCGGTCAATGAGTCGGCAGGTCAAGACCTCTTTCTCGTTGGGGCGGCCCTCGCGCCTGAAGTAGTTGCCGGGTATGCGCCCCGCCGCGTAGTTGTGCTCGCGGTACTCGACCGTGAGCGGGAAGAAGTCTATGCCCTCGCGGGGCTTGTCGGAACTGACCGCCGCGACGAGCAGCATCGTGTCGCCGTAGCGTATGACGCACGAGCCGTGCGCCTGCTTGGCGACGCGGCCAATCTCGATGGATAGCTCGCGGTCGCCTACTTTTATCTTCTCTCTAAGAAGTTTCTTGGCTGCCATTTTCTTTTCGTCTCCTTCGGACGCGCCCTCAATTTTCGAGGCCGTGTCGCGGCGTCTCATCCGCCACGCAACGCGTCCGGCAATTTGTCTATCGCGCCGATCCTTTGGCTCTCCGCTACGTGAGGCGGTGAGCTGCGAAACCGGCTGCTTAAAGAAAAAGCGACGCCATGCTCCAAACGTGAAGCCGGCGCCGCCTTTTGCTCTGCTGTGCTACAGGCTGCTCCCCGCGTCCGCCCGCAAGAGTCTAAAGCCGTCACGTTCGGCAACTCCCACCGGCCTGTCACTGGACTCAGGGTTATGATAAAGAGGCTTTCGTCCTCGTACACTTGCTCGTCCGAACTTAGAGACGCCGCCGCGCTCGCCCCGTGGCGATTCGTGCGCGACGCCTTCGCAAACTAACGGCGCAGGCCGAGCTTGCTGATAAGTCCGTGATACCCTTCGATGTCTCTGCGCTTCAGATAGTCGAGCAGGCTCCTGCGCTGCGAGACCATCTTGAGCAGCCCGCGGCGCGAGTGGTTGTCCTTCTTGTGAGTCTTGAAATGCTCGGTCAGCTCGTTGATGCGCTGCGTGAGCAGAGCGACCTGCACCTGCGGCGACCCTGTGTCGCCCTCATGCGTCGCGTGCTCTTTGATGATGCGTTCCTTAACTTCCGTTCCTAATGACATGCTGTCGAGATGGCCCTCCCAGACCGCAGTAAGCCTGACGCTATCCTCAGGCAACCGCAAGAGTTATTTAACTAACCGGGAAAATTTAACACGGCGCGCGCGGGGCTGTCCAGCAGGCAGGAGCCGGCGTCGGCGCGCGCCCGGTCAGACGCCGAGCCTTCTGAAAGCGGGGGCGATGACGAAGCAGGCCACGCCCAGAAAAAGTGCGTACATCCGAGGCAAAAAGACGCCGAAGGCCATCGCAAGCATGAACAGGATGCCGAGGACGCCGAAAATCACGCCGAGGGTGTTCGCTGTCTGTCTAGTCATCTTCACAGTATCCTTTTTCAATTCCAAATTGTTTTCGGATCTTGAAGCCAAGTGCGAGGCGCTTCGGTGTGTTGCGACCGCAACCTTATAGCACAAACCTGTGCGGCGTGCGCGCCCCATCGCGTCTCTGCTAACATGCGCGCCTGAGTAAGAGAGAACCCCGACAGGAGAAAATCCGGATGGATGCCAGCGAAGAGAAAGACCCGACCCTTGCGCGCATCGTCGTCGTGGGCGGCGGCTACGGCGGGCTGTTCACTGCGATGGGGCTGGCGGGCGCGGGCGCGGTGACGCTCATCAGCAACGAAGATCACTTCCTGCACGCGCCGCTTCTATACGAGTACATGAGCGGCGAGGTCGAGGCATGGCACATCGCTCCGCCTTACCGAGAGCTTTTAGACGAGCGCATCAAGTTCGTTCAGGGCGCGGTGACGGACGTTGATTTCGACAAGCGCGAAGTCACTGTCGCGGGCCGCGTGCGCCGCCTCGCATACGACTACCTAGTGCTTGCCGTCGGCGGCATCACGAACTTCTGGGGCGTCGAAGGGGCGGAGCAGAACACGCTCCCTTTCCGCAAAATCCGCCACGCCGACGACCTTCGGCAGAGGATGATCGCGACGCTCGACCGCATACAGCCCGACGCCGCGCCTCAGGACGCACGACGCGCCGCGACATTCGTCGTCGTAGGCGGTGGCGCTTCCGGCGTCGAGCTTGCGACCAAGATGTCAGACCTTCTGCGCGACGCTTTCGGGCGGCGCGGTCTTAAAGGCGAGCCGCGCGTCGCCCTCGTCGAGATGAGCAAAGAGATTGTGCCCGGCATGGAGTCAGACCTGCGCGCGGCAATCGAGAAGGCGCTCGCCGAAAAGCGCGTCGAAGTCTACACGGAGACGCGCGTCATCGCCGTAGGGCCCAACGCGGTCGTCTTCGAGCATGCGGGCGAGCATCAGACAATCGAGACATCGGGCACGGTCTGGACTGCGGGCGTGCGTGTAAATCCACTTGTGGAAAAATTGAACGTAGAGAAGACGCGGCAGGGACTCATCGTCGTCGAGCCGAGCTTGCAGGTGCGCGGTCGCGCGGGCGTCTTCGCGCTCGGAGACATCGCGTACCTGCCCGACGTTCAGCCCATGCTCGCCGGCACGGCGCAGCTCGCATACCAGCAGTCGCGCGTCGCCGCCGCCAACGTGCAGGCGCTCATAGACGGCAGCGTCCCTTCGGCGGGCCACTTCCAAGAGCTTGGCGAGGCCGTCAGCCTCGGCACGGACGATGCTGCTGTGCTGACCGCGGGCCACGTCATCAGCGGCCAGCTCGCGCGACAGGCGCGCTTCGCGCTCTACACCATGCGCCTCCCGACTTGGCAGCAACGCCTCCGCGTCGGCGCGGCTTGGTTCTTCGGCGGCAAGACGCCGCGCCCGCTCGGACTCTGAAAAGCCGTAAACCGTAAACCGTGAACCGTGACAAGAAAAAGCCGTAAATCGTGAATAGAAAAACCGCTTTCCTCTATTCACGATTTACGATTTACGATTTACGGCTTTTAGAGTTGCTGACCAGCCGCCCCGATTTAATAAACTCACGCCGCTCTCGCAGTTTGAAGACAAGCTCTATCTTTCTCTCGAAGGGGAGCGCGGCCAGCGCGCGCCGGTGCTTCGCTTTCTTCTTGATGGCCTCGCTGATGTCGGGATACTTTTTCACGGCTCGAATCTGTATTTGTTATCTTTCCACTTCTTCGCCAATCCATGCCTTCGCAGAACGGCGTTTAGCGAGCGACGATTGACCGCGCCCTGCTCTAAAAACATGCTGATT
>DASQLL010000092.1:0-7519 GCA_035630035.1 Pyrinomonadaceae bacterium
GATGGAGAAGCTCTCCGCTTTGGGCGAGCTGGCATCGGGCGTGGCGCACAACTTCAATAACACGCTGACGGGCATACTTGCGCGCGCGCAGCTACTCTCCGAGGCAAAAGACCCCAGCGAGATAAAGCGCGGCCTGCGAATAATCGTCCAGACGGCTGAGGACGGAGCGAAGACCGTCAAGCGCATACAGGATTTCGCGCGCCAGAGGCGCGATCAGGACTTCGTGCCCATTGACGTTGACCAGTTGATGCTCGAAGTCGCGGAGATAACGCGCCCGCGTTGGAAGGACGCGGCGGAGGCCCGGAACGTGCACATCAAGCTCGTCCGGCAGATAGGCTCGAACGCCTTCATCATGGGCGACGCGGGCGAGCTGCGCGAAGTGCTGGTCAACATGGTCTTCAACGCGGTGGACGCGATGCCGCAGGGCGGCACAATCACGCTCTCGACGCAGGAGGCGGGCGGCGAGGTAGAGATACGCGTGGCGGACACGGGCGCGGGGATGAGCGAGGAGGTGCGCTCGCGCGTCTTCGATCCGTTCTTCACGACCAAGGGCAAGGGCGGCATGGGGCTTGGCCTTTCCGTCAGCTACGGCATCATCCGAAGGCACGAGGGCACGGTCGAGGTCGAGTCGCAGGTTGGGCACGGGACGACCTTCCGCGTTAGATTTATTAAAGTGGGCGAGGCCGCGTCGCCCGCGAAGACGGTCGCGCCGGTATCTTTGCCGTCGCGACGCGAAGGCGGCCTGCGAATCCTTGTCGTGGACGACGAGGACTACGTGCGCGAGCTTCTTGCGGACATACTCGAACGCGAGGGGTGCGAGGTCGCGCTCGCCTCGGAGGCGCGCGAGGCCCTGCAACTCTTCGAGCCGGGCGAGTTCGACGCGGTCTTCACCGACGTGGGCCTTCCGGGCATGAGCGGGTGGGAGCTTGCGCGGGCGGTGCGCGAGCGCGACGAAGAGGTCGCACTGGCCGTCATAACGGGATGGGGCGACACCGTCAGCCCCGAAGAGCAGACCGAGGCGCAGGCGGACTGGATCGTCCCCAAGCCATTCAGCGTCGAGCGCATCATCGGCCTCGTACAGGAAGTCGCGCAGCGCAAGGCGAGCCGGGAAGTTTACGCCGTGCGCGACGCCGGGTGAGACGATTGCGGATTGCGGGTTGCGGATTGCGGATTCGATGAACGTTGCGCCGTTTCAAGTCGCATGCATTAACCGCGCGGCGCACGCAGCTTGAGCGCAGATTGCAACCTGTCCAAAATCCGCAATCCGCAATTGGCTCCGCCGCTTGTCCTCTACGCCCGCCCGTACTAAGCTTGGCCTCAAAGCGATTCCACAATTCAGAAGGAGGAAGGGAATGTCAGATCACCTACAGCCCTCGGCGGGCGAGGAGCAGGAAGTGTCTTCTTCGGGTCTTCTACTTTCGGTCGAGCCTTTGGCCGGAGCGGCGAACTACAAACTGAGCGGCGACGACACGGACGCGGGCAGCGACACGGGCGGCGTCGCGGGCGGCGACTCCGATTCGTCCGACGCCTCTGACACGGATGGCACGGACGCCGTGGGCGGCGACAGCGACGCGTCGGACGCGAGCGAATCGGACGCCGACGGCATGGACGCGGCGGACGCCGACGGCACCGATACAGGGGCCGACGCGGACGGGACAGACCCGCTCGGCATCGCCTCGGACGCTAAGGACGCGGACGGCACTGACGCGCGATGACGGTCGGTCTTCGCAACGAAGTCTCCGGCGCGGAAACCCTCGCGGAGATACTCAAGCCTTACGCCCCGGAGGAGTTTCTCGCCTCCTTCTGGGGCGTAAATTTCTTGCACGCGCGCGCGGCGGCGGCGGGGCGTTTCGCGCGTCTGATGCCGTGGGAGACTCTGAACGAAATCTTGCGGCGAGGGCGGCTCGACTTCCCGCGTCTGCGTCTCGTAAAGGACGGAAAGCCCCTGCCCGTCTCCGAATACCTTCGACACGTCGCCGCCGTGCGTCGGCGCGCGAGCATCCCGCGACTGAAAACGTCCGAGCTGACGAAGCATCTGCGCGAAGGCGCGACGCTCGTACTCGACGCCGTTGACGAGTTGCACGAGCCTCTCGAACAGCTCGCCGCGGGGCTTGAGCTTTTCTTCCGCGAGCACGTGCAGATAAATCTATACGCGGGCTGGCAGACCTCGCGCGGTTTCGATCTGCACTGGGACGACCACGACGTTTTCATCCTTCAGGTGATGGGGCGCAAGCGTTGGAGCGTGTACGGACAGACGCGGCCCTTCCCGCTCGTCGCCGATGTGGAGAAGGCTGAGAAGCCGACGCGCGAGCCGCTCTGGGAAGGGACGCTCGAAGACGGCGACCTGCTCTACATCCCGCGCGGCTGGTGGCACGTCGCACAGCCGCTCGCGGAGACTACGCTCCACCTCACGGTCGGCATACACAACCGCACGGGCCTCGATCTTTTGCGCTGGCTGACGGAGCGCATGCGCGCGAGCGAAGCGTTCCGACGCGACCTTCCGCGCATGGCTTCGTCGTCTGAGCTATCCGCGCACGTCGCGCGCATGCGCGAAGAACTGCTCGCGGAGATGGGCGACGCGCTGCTCGAACGTTTCTACGACGACATGGACGCACAGGCCGAGCCGCGCGCGCGCCCGAGCCTTCCGTGGGGCGCGACGACGGAGCTGATGCCCTCCGACGGTCGCGCCGTCGTGCGACTCGTCGCGCCGCGTCCTTTGAAGTTCGAGGAGGCGGACGATGCTGTCGAGTTCTCCGCGTTGAAGAGGCGTTGGCGATTTAAGAAGGAGGCGCTTCTGATACTGCGCCCGCTCGCGGAGCGTCGCGCCTGCACAATCGCCGAGTTGTGCGCGGGGGCGCGGGGCGCGCTTGACGCGGAGACCGTGCGCGCTCTCGTGCGCGAGCTGCTCCTGCACGGGTTTGTGTCGGTGTCGGAAGGATGATGGCGTTGGAGAACTCGTCGCGCTTCTACTGCTCCGAGCTGTCGCGCCGCGCAGCCGAGAAGACTTTCGGCACGGCCTCGCTGGGCGCGGTCTGGCTGCTGCTCGAATACCCGCACGGCTGGGGCCGCCACGCGTTCGATGAGAGCGCGCTCTCGACCGAGGTCAAAGATCATTTCAGGCGCGCGTGCGCCGAGATTAGAAACTCGCGCCTGCTTTTCATCAAGACCGACCGCGGTCGCCGCGACGCGCGCATGAACCTCTTCGTCGTGCGCTGTCGCGAGCGCAAGCCCTTCGTCGTGCGCTTCCAGTTGGAGAAGTACGACGACGTGCGCGCGCTCGATTTCGGCGCGGTCGCGACGAACAAAAACCTACAGGGCGGCGTCGCGACGAGCGATCCGCTCTACCTCGTCTGCACGCACGGGCGGCGCGACAAGTGCTGCGCGAAGTTCGGCATCCCTCTCTTCAATTCATTGAGTGAGCTGGCCGGCGATGCGGTCTGGCAGTCGTCACACGTCGGCGGCGACCGCTTCGCGGCGAACCTCGTCTGCTTCCCGCACGGACTCTTCTACGCGCACGCGTCGGAAGAGTCGGGACGCTTTATCGCGCGCGAGTACGGCGCGGGCCGCATGACGCTCGACAAGTTTCGAGGGCGCGCGTGCTACGCGCCGCATGTGCAGGCGGCGGAATACTTCGTCCGCGCGGAGTCGGGCATCGAGGGCGTCGAAGCTCTGCGTTTCCTCTCGTCGGAGCGCGCGGGCGAGACGGGCTGGCGCGTCGGGTTCAGGGCGGCGGACGGCGGGCGCGTCCACGAGGCGCGCGTCCGAAGCCGCGTCTCGGAGTTCCGCACCTTCATCACATGCCACTCGGAGACTGAGAAGACCGTCCCGCAGTTCTTCCTCGAAGAATACAGGACGGCGGACGGCGAGTAGCGACGGCCTGCATTAGAGCGATTTCCAGTTGAGTGTAGAGCAAGGAAGGCTCACCGCAGAGACGCAGAGGACGCAGAGGGGGCGCAGAGAAAAGCTCAACCCTCTGCGCTAACTCCGCGTCCTCTGCGCCTCTGCGGTGAATCATTCTTGACCTATACTCAATCGAAACCCGCTCTAAACGGAATACCGCACCCATTGTTTCTTTATAAAAGTCTTGCTCTAATCAAAGACGAACAAAGGCGGTGCATCAGCAGTGGAGAACTTTTCGGGAAAGAAGGGGAGCGAAAGGCGTTCGCTCCCGCGCGTCACGCCTTCGGCGAAGATTTGGGCGGCGGTTGACAACATCACGCGCAACGAGATGTTGGGGATGGCCGAAGTCAGCGATTTCAGCGGACTGGGAATCGCACTACGGAACATGCCCGGCGACCCGGTCGCGGCGCGGGGCGACCGCTTGCGCGTCACGCTCATCGCGGAGGAGGGAATAATTCCTCTGGGCGCGAAGCTCATCTACGTCAGCCGCGAGGGCTTGATGGGCCTGCGGATCGAGCCGCCCTCCGCCGCGGGCCAACACTTCCTTCTAAGACTCTACGAACAAGCCGCCGCCCTCGCCGCGTGAGTCGGCGCTCAATTTTTATTTCAGACCTCATCGGCGGATATGTCTCACCTCATCACGCCCGATAAAATCCCTTTCTCTACACGTTACGGAGTTATTTTTTCTTCTCCCCAACTTACGTTAACGTTAGACTGCTTCTAAGTCGCCTTTGAGTTGAGTGTACGGCAGGTCGGCTTCACCGCAGAGGCGCAGAGGTCGCAGAGGAGGCGCAGAGAGTTGAGCGACATTCAAGCCTCTGCGTAACCTCCGCGTTCTCTGCGCCTCTGCGGTGAATCCTGCTCCCATACACTTCATCTAAAATTATTCTAATGAGAACAGAGGGAAGGGAGTCAGGTCTGGAGGACGAAAGTAGCGACAGCTCCACGCGGCGGAGCGTTCCCTTCGCCGAAGGCTTACGTTTCTGGGTCAAGCTGGGCCTTATCTCATTCGGCGGCCCGGCGGGGCAGATCGCGATCATGCACCGCGAGCTTGTCGAACGGCGGCGCTGGATAAGCGAGGAGCGTTTCCTGCACGCGCTGAACTACTGCATGCTGCTCCCCGGCCCGGAAGCGCAGCAACTCGCCATCTACATCGGATGGCTTCTGCATAAAACAACGGGCGGCATCGTCGCGGGCGCGTTCTTCGTCATCCCCTCGATCTTCATCCTGCTCGGGCTTTCATACGTCTACGCGGCTTACGGCAACGTGCCCGTGGTGGCCGGCGTGCTGTCGGGATTCAAGCCGGTCGTCGTCGCCATCGTCGTCGAAGCGGTGTTGAAGATCGGCGGACGCGCCATAAAGCGTCGCGCGCATCTGCTAATCGCGGCGGCGTCATTCATCGCAATCTATTTTCTGCGCGCGCCGTTTCCACTCATCGTTCTTCTGGCAGCCGTCGTGGGACTCGTCGGTCTGCGACTGTGGCCGGACGCCTTTGCAAACGCCGCGGGGAAGAATGCCGACGTTAATGCGAAAGCAGTTGACGAAGAGGCCGCTGACTCCGTTGCTCCGGTGATTGACGATTACGCCGCTCCACCCGCGCACACACAGCCGTCTCTCCCGCGCGCCCTGAGAACGCTCGGCGTCGGCCTGCTGCTCTGGGTGCTGCCGCTCGCGGCGCTGGTAGCGTGGCGCGGTTGGGGGAGCCTGCACGCGCAGGAGTACCGTTTCTTCACGCTGGCCGCGCTCGTCACCTTCGGCGGGGCTTACGCCGTGCTGGCTTACGTCACGCAGGCCGCCGCCGGAGCTTACGGTTGGATTACGCACGCGCAGGCCGTGGACGGGCTGGCGCTCGCCGAGACGACGCCGGGGCCGCTCATAATGGTCTTGCAGTTCATAGGCTTCATGGCCGGATGGAACAACGCGCAGGGCATGAGTCAGACGTGGAGCGCGGTGACGGGAGCGCTCGTCGCAACCTACTGCACATTCCTGCCGTGCTTCATCTTCATCTTCGTCGGCGCTCCTTACATCGAAGTGCTGCGCGGGAACAGGAACCTGACGGGCGCGCTCAACGGCGTGACAGCTTCGGTCGTCGGGGTGATACTGAACCTCGCGCTCGTCTTCGGCGCGGCGGTCATCTGGCCGCAAAGCTTCGCCGGCGGCACGGACTGGTTCGCAGCCGCGCTCAGCGTGGCGGCGTTCGTTGCGCTCTATCGCTTCAAGGCCGACGTGCTTTGGGTCGTGCTGACGGGCGGACTCATCGGGCTGGCCCGCGCTTTGTTATTGAGTTGAGACCTCTTGAGAGTCGAGCAGGAAACGATTTGCGAGCGTTCCGCTCAAGCGGCGACTCGCCACTCCTCCTTTAACTTAGAACATGATGAGAGCATATCGTGTAAGTTGCGCGCCGCTGATTTTGGCGACAGCCATACTGATGTCCGGCTGCCGTGGAGACATTACGAATCCTCAGCAGTCTCAGACGACGAGTCCTCCGCCTGCGTCGTCTCCGGCATTAGTAGTGAGAGCTGCCGAATCACCGGCGGGGCCGGACAGCCGTGAGCCGGAATTGTTCGCGACCGCCGACGGACGCGTCATACTGAGTTGGATCGAGAAGGTCGGCGAGAAGCGGCACGCGCTGCGGTTCGCTGTGCGCGATGCGGCGGGCTGGTCTGAAACGCGCACCGTGTCGGAAGGCGAGAACTGGTTCGTCAACTGGGCGGACTTCCCCTCGATCATTGCACTCGCGGACGGCTCTCTGGCCGCGCACTGGCTTGTGAAGAGCGGGCCGGGCACTTACGCATACGACGTGAACATCTCGCGCTCAAATGACGGCGGGAAGACTTGGGGCCGCGCGGTCGTCCCGCACACGGACGCGACGCAGACCGAGCACGGCTTCGTCTCGCTGATACCACTTCAGGACGGGCGCACCGGCGCGGTGTGGGTGGACGGTCGCGCCACGAAGGACTTGAAGGAAGAGCACGACGAGAATGTCCCGCTCCCCGTCAGCATGGCTCTGCGCTACGCGGCGATAGGCGCGGACGGTAAGCTCTCGGACGAGGCCGTGCTTGACGAGCGCATCTGCGAATGCTGCCAGACCTCGGCGGCGCTCACTTCGGAAGGCCCGGTTGCAGTCTACCGCGACCGCTCGGAGCGCGAAGTGCGCGACATCAACTTAGTGCGACGGCTGGGCGACGGCTGGAGCGCGCCGCAACTCGTCCATGCCGACAACTGGGAGATAAACGGATGCCCCGTGAACGGCCCTTCAATCGCCGCGGACGGACGGCGCGTGGCGGTCGCTTGGTTCACGGGCGAGGGCGACGCGGCGCGCGTACAGGTAGCGTTCTCCGGCGACGCGGGCGCGACTTTCGGAGTGCCCGCGCGTGTGGACGACGGCGAAGCGATGGGGCGCGTTGACGTTTTAATGCTGGCGGACGGCTCGGCTCTGGTCTGCTGGATGTCGGGGTCGGCTGAAGGCGGGGCCAACAAGGTGCGCCGCGTCAGTCGCGAAGGCGCGCTTGGCCCTGTGTCTGTCATCGCCGCGTCGGATGCATCGCGCTCAAGCGGCTTCCCGCGCATGGCCCGCCTCGGCGACACCGTGCATTTCGCTTGGACGCAGTTCGGCAAA
>DASQLL010000093.1:0-3233 GCA_035630035.1 Pyrinomonadaceae bacterium
TTGGAGTTAAGACAATGGCACATAAAAAAGGTGTAGGCTCATCGCGCAACGGTCGTGACTCACACTCGCAGCGTTTGGGACTCAAGAAGTTCGGCGGCGAAGTGGTCTTGGGCGGCAACATCCTCGCGCGCCAGCGCGGGACGAAGTGGAAGCCGGGCAAGAACGTCGGGCGCGGCAAGGACGACACGTTGTTCGCGCTCGTTGACGGCGTCGTGAAGTTCGAGGACAAGGGGCGGCGCGGCAAGTTCATCAGCGTCTACCCGTCGGAGGCGACCGCCGCCGCCGCGTAGTCGTCAGACGACGAACAGGTTGATTCTGACGCGACGCCCGCGCCGAGTGCCAAACTCAGGCGACGGGCGTCGTTTCGATTTTTGATTGCGGATTGCGGATTGCGGATTTAATGCACAAGGCCTTTCATCACCGGGCGCTCAGCCCTTGCAGGTAGGTTGATTAAATCCGCAATCCGCAATCCGCAATCCGCAATCAAAAGTTGTTTATTGACCGCGCAAAAATTCGCGTCAAAGGTGGGCACGGCGGCAACGGCGTGACGGCGTTCCGCCGTGAAAAATTTGTGCCGCGCGGCGGGCCTTCGGGCGGCGACGGCGGGCGCGGGGGCGACGTTTGGATGGTCGCCGATTCTTCTTTGAACACGCTGCTGCACCTGCGCTACAACCCTGAGCACACGGCTGACCGTGGGCGTCACGGCGAAGGCTCGAATTGTTCGGGCAAGGAGGGGCAGGACATCGTGGTGCGCGTGCCCATCGGCACACAGGTCATTGACACCGAGACGGGCGACTTGCTCGTTGACCTTTCCGAGGACGGGCAGCGTTGGCTCGCGGCGAAGGGAGGGCGCGGCGGATTCGGCAACTCGCACTTCGCATCCTCGACCAACCGCGCTCCGCGCTATCATCAGGAGGGAAGCGCGGGCGAAGAGCGCGAGTTTCAGTTGGAGCTGAAGCTGCTCGCAGACGTTGGGCTGGTCGGCTACCCGAACGCGGGCAAGTCAACTTTGATCTCGACTATCTCCGCGGCGAAGCCGAAGGTGGCCGACTATCCTTTCACGACTCTGGAGCCGCACCTCGGCGTCGTTGACCTCGGCGACTTCAAGACGTTCGTCGTCGCGGACATCCCCGGACTCATCGAGGGCGCGCACGGCGGCGCAGGCTTGGGCGACCGCTTCCTGCGCCACGTCGAGCGGACCCGATTGCTGCTCCACCTCGTTGACGTGTCGTCGCTTTCGGGGCGCGACGCCGTGAGCGATTACGAGGTCATCAACCGCGAGCTTGCGGCCTACGACCCGCAACTCGCCGAGCGCCCGCAGATCGTCGTCGCGACGAAGCTCGACGCGCTCGACGAGCCGGAGCGACTTGAAAGTTTGAGGCTGCGCGCGGAGACGGACGGGCGCGAGTTTTTTGAAATCTCTTCGGTGACGAACCGCGGCGTGCGCGAGCTTGTGCGGGCAATCGCGCGCAGGCTCGATGAGATAGGCGCTTCGGCTGGCGCACAACGCGATGACATTCACACAGCCGACGTGGGACTGTAGGGGCAGGGACAAGTCCTCGGCCCGCGTTGTTTCATTGAACTTAACTTGAATTGTAATGATTCTCGACGGGCAGGGACTGAGCCTCTGCCCCTACAGATGTAGCAGCAGAGATGAGCAGGCGCAGGCGCATCGCGCTCTACGGCGGGACGTTCGACCCGGTTCACGCCGGTCACATGGCGGTGGCGCGAAGCCTTCTGCTTCTGTTCGCGCTCGACGAAGTTCTTTTCATTCCGGCTTACGTCGCGCCGCACAAGCGCGAACGTCGCGTCAGCCCCGCGCTAGACCGCTACGCGATGCTCGCGCTCGCCACGCAGGGCGAAGAGCGTTTCCGCATCTCGACCGTCGAGCTACGCGCGCCCGAAAGGCCGTACACGGTCAACACGCTCTCGCATTTTCGAGAAGCGATGGGCGACGCCGTGCGGCTCTTCTTCGTCATGGGCGCGGACTCTTGGGAGGAGATAACGACGTGGCGCGAGTGGGAGCGGGTGCTGACGTTGACCGACCAGCTCGTTGTCACGCGCCCCGGCTACGAGCTTGGCGCGGGGCACGTCACAGAGGAGCTGCGCGGGCGGATTGTGGACGTGCGCGGTGCGACGCGCGAACGCGTCGAAGAGGAGTTGGATGAGGCGCGAGGGCCGCGAATTTTTCTGACCGACGCGGCGAACGTTGACGCGGCGGCGACCGACATACGCGCGGTCGTGGGCGCGGGGAAGTGGGACGAGTTGAGCGCGCTGGTCGCGCCGCCCGTCGCCGAATACATTAAAAAGTACGGACTTTACCGGGAGGCAAATGGAACGGAATTCTCCGATGCCGGAATCAAGGGAACACACTGAGAAGGAGCGCGGGCGCGAGGCGCACGACGAAGGCGAGTCGGTCGGCAGCGATGCGACGCCGGAGCAGACCGCGTTCGTGGCCGCGACTTATGACGAGCTGGACGAGCGCGTGCGGCTTGCCTTGCACGCGGCGAGCGAGAAGAAGGCTCTCGACCTCGTCGTGCTGGATTTGCGCGCCGTAGCGAGCTTCACGGACTTCTTCCTCATAGCGAGCGGCGCGAACGTGCGGCAGGTGCAGGCCATCGCCGACGGTGTCGTGGAGCAGTTGCGTAAGGCGCTGCTCGTTAAGCCCGCGCGCGTCGAGGGCTACAACTCGGCGGAGTGGGTTCTGCTCGACTACGGCGACTTCGTCTTTCACGTCTTCGAGGAGAAGTCGCGACGCTTCTACGATCTCGAACGGCTTTGGCGCGACGGCGCGCGCGTCGCACTGCCGCCGGAGATCGCGGGCGGCGAAGGGTCTTTGAGAACGGAGAGATGATCGAGATAGTCGCGCGTTCGGAGGCGATGCGCGAGGCGCTGCGGCTCGCGGGGCGCGTGGCCGTGACGGACGCGAACGTCCTCGTCACGGGCGAGTCGGGCGCGGGCAAAGACGCGCTCGCGCTCTTCGTTCACGCGATGAGTCCGCGCGCGTTGGGGCCGTTCGTCAAGATTGACTGCGCCGCGCTGCCGGGCGAACTTTTGGAGGCCGAGCTGTTCGGCTACGAGCGCGGGGCGTTCACGGGCGCTACGCAGGCGAAGCCCGGAAGGCTCGAAGCCGCGCACAAGGGCACGCTCGTCCTCGACGAGATAGCGCACCTTTCGTGGGACGCTCAGGCGAAGCTTTTGCGAGTCATCGAGCGGCGCGAGTTCGAGCGGCT
>DASQLL010000094.1:0-6575 GCA_035630035.1 Pyrinomonadaceae bacterium
CGATGACGACGAGGAGTAAACCCTAACCATAAGCTCGCGCCCCTGAAATCGGGGGCGCGACCCGAACCGAAAGCGGGCGACGTAACCCGAAAGGGAAACGTCGCCCGCTTCGCTTTGTGGCAGAAACGCGACCGTCAGGGAGCGTGTCGAATGACAGATGCATAGACACGCTCCCTGACGGTCGCGTTTCTGCTTAGAAGCATTCATACAACTGCCATTTTCCATCCGGCATCCTATCCGTCGTCTGCCCTCTCCCTTCGTGGGCTTTGCAAAGACGCCTTTCGTATAGATAATAGCCGCGCGGTTCTAAACCCCCCGCCGCGATGCTCGAAGATTTTGAAGAACGTGGTGCTTATTAATGATGATGAATCGCTCGTTTAAGAAGATACCCGCCGCGCTCCTCTTGGGCGCGCTTCTCATTTCGTGGGCTACAGCCTTTGCCACACCCGCGGGCGACAACGGCCCGGACGCCGCCGAGACGCGGCTGCTGAACTGGGAGGTCACGGGGCCGTTCGGCGGCGACGTGCGCTCGCTCGTCATTGACCCGCAAGACCCGCGCCGACTCTACTTCGGCACGATTGACGGGCAGATTTACGCCTCAACGGACGCCGGCACGACTTGGTCTCGGCTCGAAGGCTTCAACCGCCCCGGCATCCTCGTTGACCACATTATCGTTGACCCGCGCGACTCCAAAACGCTCTACGCCGCCGCGCACAGGCACAAGGAGCCGGGCGGCTTCTTCAAATCAACTGACGGCGGGCGCACGTGGCGCGAGTCGGAGCAGTTGAAGAGCGACGGCATCCACTCTTTGACGCAGTCGTCGAAGAACCCCGACCTTTTGCTCGCGGGAACGAACGGCGGCATCTGGCGCTCGACCAACGCGGGCGACAAGTGGGAGAAGCTTTCCACCTCGGCCACGCCCGGACTCATCAACGTCGAGTCGCTCGCCTTCGACCCGCGCAGCACCGATACCATCTACGCGGGCACTTGGTATCTGCCCTACAAGTCAACCGACGGCGGCGAGACTTGGAGCATCACGAAGACCGGCATCATTGACGACTCCGACATCTTCGCCATCGAGGTTGACGCGAGCAACCCCGACCACGTCATCATGTCCGCTTGCAGCGGCATCTACGAGACGAAAAATGCGGGCGCGAATTGGCGCAAGGTCAACGGCATCCCCTCGCAGTCGCGCCGCACGCGCGCCATCTTGCAGAACCCCGCGAAGCCCGCCACGATCTACGCGGGCACGACCGAAGGTTTCTGGATGAGCACGAACGGCGGCACCGACTGGAAGGTGACGACCAACCGCCAGAGCTTCGAGGTCAACGCCATCGCCGTCCACCCGTCCAACCCCGACACCGTCTACATCGGCACGAACAACTACGGCGTGATGATCTCGCACGACGGCGGTCGCAACTTCGCGCCGTCAAACGGCGGCTACTCCGGGCGACGCGCCTACGCCATCCTCGCTGACCGCGAGAAGCCCGGACGCATCTACGCGACGACCATAAACACCGCGACTGGCGGCGGCTACTTCTTCGTCTCAGACGACGGCGGCGTGACTTGGCAGCTATCCGCGCGCAACATGCCGCAGCGCCTCATCGGCTACTCGATCCTTCAGGACGAGACGGACGGCAACATCATCTACCTCGGCACGAACTACGGCCTCTATCGCTCGACAGACCGCGGCGCTTCGTGGTCGCCCGTCACCGCGCCGAAGCCGAAGCCGCCCGCCAAAGCTCGCCGCAAGACTCCCGCGCGCGGCGGTCGGACTTCATCTCGCACAACGCAGGCGACGGCTTCGATAGACAACACGCCGCTTACGCCCGCGCCTGCCCCTGCTACGAAGCCGACTCCCAACGAGACTGTGAAGCGCGCGCAAGAGGCTCTGAATCTGGCGGGCTTCGCTATCGGCAAAGCCGACGGCATCGCGGGCACGCGCACGGTCGCTGCGCTTCGCAAATTCCAATCGGCCAAAGGCGTGCCCGTGAGCGGCAAGTTCGACGCGGCGACGCTCGTCGCGCTCGGTCTCGCGGGCGGCATGCAGGAAGCGGGCGCGATGGCCGACGCCTTGCAGAATGCGCCCCTCTACCTGACCGACACCATCAACGCGCTCGTCTACACGGGCGACGAGCGCGACGGCCACAAAGGCATGCTCGCCGCGACGAACGCAGGGCTTTTCCGCAACTACGATTTGACGAAGGGTTGGGAGCGCGTTCCTTACGGTGGGGGCTTCGACGTTCGCACGCTCTGCATCTCTGCGAGCGCGCAGGAGCCTGAGACAATCTTCGTCGGCACTTCAAACTCCGGCGTGCTGGTCACGCGCGACGGCGGCAAGACTTGGGCGCAGGCGCGCAGCATTCCGTCCGAGGCCCCGGTCAACGTCATCGAGCGCGACCCGAAGCGCCCGGAGCACGTCTACGTCGGCACGACGCAGACGCTCTACGTCTCGCACGACGGCGGGCAGAGGTGGCAGCGACGCGGCGGCAACCTTCCGCTGGGCAGCTTCACGAGCATTCTCATCAACCCCGAAAACCCCGACGAGGTCTTCGTCGGAAACGCATACGAGCGCGGCGGTAGCGTCTTCAGCGCTGCCGAGGGCGGCGGCGTTTTCCGCTCGTCCGATGCCGGCATGACTTGGCAGCGACTAGACCCGCCGCTTCCGAGCCGCCGCGTCTGGGCGCTTGCCTTCGACCCGCGCGACAGCGGCAGAATCTTCGTCGGCACACACTCCGCGGGCGTCTACGTCGCGCATCGCAGCGGTGACTCGGCGGCGACGAGCAAGTAAAAGATCAAGGCAAAAGGCAAAAGGCAAAAGGCAAAAGGCAAAAGTGAATGACAGTCGCTCATGAGGGCGCGTCTTTCATTTTTGCCTTTTGCCTTTTGCCTTTTGCCTTTTGCCTTCTCTACTGCCTTGACACATCATTGTCCGCCTGTGTAAATTCTTGCCCTACCTGGCAGAATAGCCGGTGATTGGCGGATCACGCGGGTGATCCACGGGCATGAGGAAAAATTGAAACCCCGTTCGCTTCTTTTTTTTCTGAAACATAGGCTCGCATCTCCCGCCTCAACAAACCTCCGACTCCCGTCAATCACCGAAAGCTACTCTCGACAAAACATGAGTGCATCCACGCGTGCGGCGATAGTCGCCGCGGATCGCGCCGATGGTTTTGCCGCCGGGTAAGGCGCGGGAGGGAACAAAGGTTCGCGCCAGATTAAACCAGCAGGAGTTCGACCAAGAGTTCATGTCAACCGAAAACGAAAAGCCTACCAACGGCGACACAACAAACGAACAGCCACAGCCTACCGCTTCCACCGGCGACGCGGGCGAGAGCCAAGACACAATGGCAGCAGCCGCTTCCGCATCGGCGTCTGCTCCGACCGCCTCGGCGACAGCCGACGAGTCCGAGCAAACACCCGCGACGGCAACAGGCGAGACTGATGCGACGCCCGCGTCGGAATCCATCTCTGCGCCCGCGTCTTCAACCGACGAGGCTGATGCTTCGCCAGCGCCGACGCAGGCCCAGCCTGCTTCGACGCCCGCCGCTTCGCCGTCAGGCGATGCCGTCTCCGCGCACGAGACGGACGAGGAAGAGAACCGCGGCGGCGCGGACGCCTTCGACTTCGGCGCGATGCTCGACCAGTACGAGCAGGAGCAGGCGGCCTTTCAGGAAGGCTCGGTCGTGCGCGGCAACGTCGTCGGCGTCAACGACCGAATGGTCGTCATTGACTTCGGCTTCAAGTCGGAGGGCGCGGTTCCGGTCGAAGAGTTCATGGAGAACGGCGAGCTGACCGTCAAGCGCGGCGACGAAGTGGAAGTCCTCATCAAGAGCATGGAGTCGCAGGAGGGCGTGCCCATCCTTTCGCGCGCCGACGCGGTTCGCATGCGCGCGTGGGACGACCTTGAGAAGGCTTACCGCGACGGCGTGCCAGTCAAGGGAAGGATCATGGAGCGCGTTAAGGGCGGTTTGAGAGTGGACGTTGACGGCGTCGCAGCGTTCCTGCCCGGCTCGCAGGTTGACACGCGGCCCATACGCAACCTTGAATCCCTGCGCGGTCAGGAGATCGAGGCCATCGTCATCAAGCTCAACCGTAAGCGCTCGAACGTCGTGCTTTCGCGCAAGGCGATTCTCGAACAGGCGAACGAGGGCAAGAAGGGCGAGACGCTGAACAACCTCGAAGAGGGCATCATCGTCGAGGGCCAGATAAAGAACCTGACGGACTACGGCGCGTTCGTTGACCTCGGCGGCATTGACGGACTGCTCCACGTCACGGACATGTCTTGGGGCCGACTCCAGAACCCCGGCGAGATGTTCCGCGTCGGCGAGAACGTGCAGGTCAAGGTCTTGAAGTTCGACAAGGAGCGCGAGCGCGTAAGCTTCGGCTACAAACAGCTTCTGCCCGACCCCTGGGAGAGCGTCATCGAGCGTTTCCCTGCGGGGCTGCGAATGGAAGGCAAGATCGCTTCGGTCACGGACTACGGCGCGTTCATCGAGCTTGAGCCGGGCGTCGAAGGCTTGGTTCACGTCTCGGAGATGACGTGGTCGAAGCGCATGAAGCACCCCAGCAAGCTCGTCAACCCCGGCGACCCCGTCGAGGTCGAGGTGCTTGGCGTTGACCCGAAGGCGCGACGCATCAGCCTCGGCATGAAGCAGACGCAGCCGAACCCGTGGCAGACTTTGCCTGAGCGCTATCACGTCGGCGACCGCGTGCGCGGGCGCGTGCGGAACCTTACGGACTTCGGCGCGTTCGTCGAGGTCGAGGACGGCGTTGACGGACTCGTGCACGTCTCCGACATCTCTTGGAACAAACGCATCAAGCACCCCGGCGAGATGCTCAAGAAGGGGCAGGAGATCGAGGCGGTCATCACCAACATTGACGTTGACAACCGGCGCCTCTCGCTCTCGATTAAGGACACCGAGCCGAGCGCGTGGGACAAGTTCATCAACGAGCACAAGCCGGGCGACATCGTTCACGGCAAGATAACGCGCTTCGCAAACTTCGGCGCGTTCGTCGAGCTTGCGGAAGGGCTGGAAGGTCTCTGCCACGTCTCGGAGCTATCGGACGACCGCGTGGAGCGGCCCGAAGACGCCGCGCAGATCGGTCAGGAGATGGACTTCCGCATCCTACGCATCGAGCAGGAGTCGAAGAAGATCGGGCTGTCGCACCGCGCGGCAAAACACGACGAGCCTGTTATGGACGTTAAGAGCTACACGACCGACGCGGGCGGCGGCATGGCCTCTTTGGGCGAGCTGGCCGGCCTCTTCGGCAAGCGTTCCGAAGAAACGCCGGAGGGCGAAGAAGGCAACGAGTAATCGCAGGCGTTAGATTGATAAAAGCCCCGCGTCGAGTCTACGAATTCGACGCGGGGCTTTTCTTTCTTTGCGGAAACCCGACCGTAAGGGAGGGTGTCTCAGCGTTCAGCATTCGACACCCTCCCTTACGGTCGGGTTTCCGCCTCGGCCCGTTTGCCTTGCGTAAATCGTTGGCTGCGCGGACGTTTAAACCTTGCTAGGCGTTCGTGATTTCTGCTAAGTTAAAGCCCGGCTCTTGAGACCAAAACCCTAACGACTGCCTTGAGATTTCAAGCTTTCACCGCGAGGCCGTAGAGGTGAAATGAGATGACGAAAGCAGAACTTGTTGAAGACGTGGCGCGCGCCGCCGAGCTGACGAAGAAGGATGCCGAGCGGCTCGTCGAAATCGTCTTTGAAAGCATCATTGACACGCTCAATCAGGGCGAGAAGATAGAGCTGCGCGGCTTCGGCTCTTTCCGCGTGCGTGAGCGCGGCGCGCGGCGCGGTCGAAACCCCAAGACCGGCGACCCCGTTGACATTCCCGCCAAGCGCGTCCCCTACTTCAAGCCCGGCAAGGAGCTGAAGGAACTCATCAATGAGGAAGTCGCGGCTTCGTCGTCGCCGACGCCCATCTCCTCTACATCATCCGACTCGGGCTCACCTTCTGAAGGCGGCGACGGCGGCGGCGGGCAGATGCCGCCTCTGATGTAGATTCACGCGACCCGCGCGAGCCGAGCGAGGCGGACTTGGACAGGCTTTACACACCGTGGCGTTTCGACTACATCAAAGGGGCGAGCGGCGAGAAGACCGGCTTCGGCGACGCCTGCGTCTTCTGCACTCTTTCGTCGCGCGAAGATGACGAACAGACCTTCATCCTTCATCGCGCGCAACACAACTTCGTCATCCTCAACATCTATCCGTACACCAGCGGCCACCTCATGATCGTGCCCTTCGAGCACACAGCCGACTGGGCAGCGCTCGCCAAAGAGACCTCCGACGAGATGATGGACTTGGCGAAGCGCGCGGTGGGCGTCTTGCAGGAGACTTACTGCCCGCACGGCTTCAACCTCGGCATGAACCTCGGACAGGCCGCGGGCGCGGGCGTCTCAGACCACCTTCACCTACACGTTCTGCCGCGCTGGTCGGGCGACGCCAACTTTATGTCCACCGTCGGCGAAACGCGCGTCATCCCCGAAGACCTCCGCACGACCTTCGACAAACTCCGCAGACGTTTCTAGAGCGGTTTCCATATTAGCTTAACGACCGTTTAGAGGCGGG
>DASQLL010000095.1:0-4894 GCA_035630035.1 Pyrinomonadaceae bacterium
CATGAAGCCGAGACCGGCGCGCTTGTCGCGCCGCGTGGTGCGCTGCATGCTGGCGTAGAATTTCGGCACCTCGCGCGGGTCGTAGTTGCGGTCGAGCATGTACTTGAGGCCGAGCTGGTCGGCTTCGTCCTCCTGAAGCCGATCCCAGGAGTTGACGGCGTTCGGCATGACGAACTTCAAAAGCGTGGGAGCGATGACGAGGCCCGTCATGAGGCCAGCGCTGAGCGCGTCCCCGCCGGCTGCGCCCGCGATTCCTGCCGTGGCCGCGCCGATGACCGCGCCCCAAATCGCGCGCTTTTTCTGCTGCTTCTCGTTGTACTCGCCGACGCCGTTGCTGACGAGCGTGTCCTCGAACCAGTGTTCCTTCTCGATGTGCCCGATCTCGTGGCCGAGGATGTAAGCCAGTTGCGCCTCGTTATCAATTTTCGAGAGCAGGCCCGACGAGACATAGACCGTGCCGGTCGAGAGCGACTTCGCCTCGGGTATCGGGTTCAGAGTGATCTTGAAGGCGTAGAGCTTCGTGGTGCTCGTGGGGACGAGCGACTGGCCGAGCCGGTTGACGTAATCCTGCGCCAGCGGGTTGTCGTACAGGGCGTCGTAAATCTTCAGCTTGTCGCCGTCGCGCCTGATCTGATCGAGGCCGTTGCGCGTGTTCAGGTCGAAGGCGAATTCGGCGTGCTCGTGCATCTTGCGCTCGTATGCGTCGTCAACCGTGTCGTGGAACTCCTGATCTTTATCGTAAAGCTCTCGGCTGAACTTTTTAATCTCCTGATACTTTCGCTCCGCCTTCGACAATTTCGGCTTGTCGTCTTTGTCGTCCTTCTTCTTGTCCTTATCTTTATCCTTGCCCTCTTCTTTCTTCTGCGGCGGGGCCGTTCGCTTGACGCCCGCGAGGGCGGTCAGCGGGGCAGTCGAGAGAAACAATGCTACGGCAATCAGGGCTGAGATTGTCGAGCGGTTCGTGCGTTTGAACATGGGAGCCTCCTAATAGCTTTGAAATGAGGTGTCAGAGGGTTGGCCGAGCGATTACCGGCCAAAAGTTTAAAGCGGCGGCGCGGTTCCGAATCCGGGTCGGAGTAATGTTTGAAGCGCGGGAAAGCTATCACAGTTCAGCGCATGTATCAATAAAATTTTCGACGCAGAGAGCGGGCCTCGCGCCCTCGCGAAACGAGCCGCCCCGCACGGACACTACCGGAGAAGCGCCTCGCTTGACGCCCTCGCGCGCGGCGTGCTAGGTTTCCGATTCGCTCAATCTTTAGTTTTCGTCATTAGTTTTCGCCGCGCCCGAACCAGCGCAGGAGATAAGTGTGAGCGCGCCCATACTCAAGCAGACGCCGCTGAACGCCGCGCACAGGCGTCTGGGCGGTCGCATGGTCGAGTTCGGCGGGTGGGACATGCCCGTGCAGTACCCTGCGGGGACGGTCGAAGAACACCTTCGGACGCGCACCCGCGCCGGTCTGTTCGACGTGTCGCACATGGGCGAGATCGAGGCGCGCGGCCCCGAAGCAATCGCCTTCGTCAATCGCGTCTGCTCGAACGACGTGTCTAAACTCATTGACGGGCAGGCTCACTACTCCGCGCTCACCACTCCGGAAGGGACGGTCGTTGACGATCTGCTCGTCTACCGCTTCGGCCCCGAAAATCTTCTGCTCGTCGTCAACGCCTCGACCACCGAAAAAGATTGGGACTGGATAAATTCCCTGAAGCGCGACGAACGTGTCACGCTCACGAACCGCAGCGCGGACTTTTGCCAGATCGCGCTTCAAGGCCCCGGCGCAATCGGCATCCTGCAAACGCTCACCGAAACGCCGCTCGAAGAGATCAAGTATTACCACTTCCGCGAGGGGCGCGTCGTCGACATCGCTTCGATCATCTCGCGCACGGGCTACACGGGCGAGGACGGCTTCGAGGTCTACGCCGCGTCCGACAAGGCCGAACAAATCTGGGATCGCATTTTAGACGCGGGCCGTCACGGCATGCCCGAAGGCATTCTGCCGTGCGGCCTCGCCGCGCGAAACACCTTGCGGCTCGAAGCCGCGATGGCGCTCTACGGCCACGAGATAACGGAAGAGACGACGCTGCTTGAGGCGAACCTCGGCTGGATTTGCAAGCTCAACAAGGGCGACTTCACGGGGCGCGACGCGCTCGCGCGGCAGAAGGAAGAAGGTCTCAGGCGCAAGCTCGTCGGCTTCGAGGTCGCCGAGCGCGGCATCGCGCGCGACGGGCAGGACGTTTACATCGGCGGCGCGAAAGTCGGCCAAGTCACTTCGGGCAGCCCCGCGCCTTATCTCAAGAAAAACATCGGCATGGCCTACGTCCCCGTCGAGCATGCAAGCACGGGGCAGCAGATTCAGATTGACGTGCGCGGGCGCATGGTCGGCGCGCAGATAGTCTCAACGCCGTTCTACAAGCGAGAGAAGCGGTAGCCAGTAGCCAGTAGTCAGTGGTCAGTAGAATTTGTGTTTTCGATTCTTGACGCTGCTCCGCTGGATTAAAGTTCAACGAACGAAGAATGCTTTCCTACTGGCTACTGACTACTGGCTACTGACTACTGGAGGTTTCATGGCAAACGTTCCCGAAGGTTTGTACTACAGCAAGGATCACGAGTGGCTCAGGGTCGAGGGCGAGACGGCCACGGTCGGCATCACGGATCACGCGCAGTCCGCGCTGGGCGACGTGGTGTACGTCGAGCTGCCGAAGGCAGGTGAGACGTTCGCGGCGCACGAGTCGTTCGGCTCGGTCGAGTCGGTGAAGGCCGTCTCGGAGCTTTTCATCCCCGCCGGGGGCGAGGTCGTCGAGGTCAACGAGACGCTTCAGGACGAGCCGGAGAAGGTCAACACAGACCCCTACGGCGACGCGTGGATGATACGCATCCGGCTGAGCGCGCCGGGCGAAGTGGACGGACTCCTGAACGCCGCCGAGTACGAAGATTTTCTCACGTCAGAAGCAGAGGATTAAAGCGCAGTGCGTTACATCCCGAACTCGCCGGAAGAGCGGCATGAGATGCTCCGCGGCCTCGGCCTCGGCTCGGCTGAACAGCTCTTCGACTCGATACCCGCCGACATACGTCTGAGCGAGCCGCTTAAAACTCCCGCGGCTCTTTCCGAGATTGAGCTGCTCGAACGCTTCGAGGCGATGGGGGCGAAGAACGCGGCGGCGCGTCGTCCGAGTTTCCTCGGCGCGGGCGCTTATTCGCACTACGCGCCGACGATAATTGACAGCCTCATCCAACGCTCTGAGTTCTTCACGGCCTACACGCCCTATCAACCCGAAATCTCGCAGGGCACGCTGCAAGCCATCTTCGAGTTCCAGACGCTCGTGTGCCAACTGACGGGCATGGACGTTGCGAATGCCTCGATGTACGACGGCTCGACCGCGATGGCAGAGGCCGTGCTGATGGCCGAGCGCGTCACTAGGCGCTCGCGCGTGCTAGTCTCCGGCGCGGTTCACCCCGAATACATGCAGGTCGCCGAGACATACGTCGCGCACGCTGGCATCGAGCTTCAGCGCGCCGGATTCGACGACGCGACGGGCCGGACGACGATTGATGAAAGCGTCGCTTTAGACACGTCGGTCGCGGCCCTCGTCGTGCAGTCGCCGAACTTCTTCGGCTGCGTCGAAGACTTGAAAGCCCTCGCCGAAAAAGCACATGCGGTCGGCGCGCTTCTCGTCGTCGTCGTCACGGAGAGCGCGTCGTTCGGCATCTTGCGCTCGCCGGGCGCGTGCGGCGCGGACATCGTCGTCGCCGAGGGACAGTCGTTCGGCGTGCCCGTCTCGTTCGGCGGCCCATACGTCGGGCTGTTCGCGACGCGCGATAAGTACGCGCGTCAGATTCCGGGCCGCCTCGTCGGCATCGCTTACGACAAGGAGGGGCGGCGCGGCTTCGTCCTGACGCTCGCCACGCGAGAGCAGCACATACGTCGCGAGAAGGCCACGTCGAACATCTGCACGAACGAGGGGCTTATCGCGCTCGCCGCGACCATCTACATGACGACGTTGGGGCGGCAAGGCTTGCAGGAGGTCGCGGTGCAGTGCGCGCAGAAGGCCGCATACGCGCGCCGAGCAATCGCCGCGCTCGAAGGCTTCTCCGTCCCGCACAGCGCGCCCGTCTTCAACGAGTTCGTCGTCCGCGCGCCGGTCGAAGCTAAGGGCCTTCTGCAACGGCTCGCATCCGAGCAGCACATCACAGGCGGACTCGCGCTCGCGCCCTACTTCCCCGACCGACCGAACGATTTTCTCGTGTGCGTCACCGAAACAAACAAGCGGGGCGAGATTGACGCGCTCGTCGAAGGACTAAAAGAAGTCTGGAGTCTGGAGTCTGGAGTCTGAAGTCAAAGCCGCAACACAGCTTTTGATTTCAGACTCCAGACTCCAGACTCCAGACTCCAGACTCCAGACTCCAGACTTTTATGAAAGCAACGCCGCACATCACGCAGAACGAGGGGCTGATATTCGAGCGCTCGCAGACCGGACGGCGCGGCTACCGTCTGCCCGCGCTCGACGTTGAAGAGACGGCTCTGGATGAATTGCTGCCCGCGGAACTCAGGCGCGACGATGACCTCGAAGGCTTGCCGGAACTATCCGAGCCGGACGTTGTGCGACACTTCACGCGCATCTCGACGTGGAACTACAACATTGACCTCGGCCTCTACCCGCTCGGCTCCTGCACGATGAAGTACAACTCGCGGCTCAACGAAAAGGTCGCGCGCATCCCCGGCTTCGCCAACCTCCACCCGCTCGCCCCCGAAGAGGACGCGCAGGGCGCGTTGGAGGTGATGTACGAGTTGCAGCAGCACCTCGCCGAGATAACCGGCCTGCCCGGCGTCTCATTGCAACCCGCCGCGGGCGCGCACGGCGAGATGACCGGCGTCATGATGATTCGCGCCTTCCTCGA
>DASQLL010000096.1:0-2493 GCA_035630035.1 Pyrinomonadaceae bacterium
GAGCGGGGGCGCGCGTCGTCTGCGACAACACGTTTCTCTCGCCTTATCTCCAGCGCCCGATGGAGTTCGGCGTGGACATCGTCGTCCACTCGACGACGAAATACCTGAACGGCCATTCGGACGGAGTGGGCGGCATCGTCGTCTTGAACGACGAGAAGGACGCCGAGTGGATTCAGTTCATACAGAACAGCGCGGGCGCGATCCTCTCGCCCTTCGACTCGTGGCTCGTCCTGCGCGGCACGAAGACGCTCGCAGTCCGCATGGAGCAGCACGACGCGACGGGCCGGCTGGTCGCCGCGTTCTTAGAAGAGCATCCGAAGGTGCGGAAGCTTTACTATCCGGGGTCGGTTTCGCACAGGCAGCACGAGCTTGCGAAGCGGCAGCAGAGGGGATTCGGCGGGATGGTGGCATTCGATGTCGGTTCGCTCGAAAACGCGCGCACTGTGCTAGAATCCGTCCGACTTTGCACGCTGGCGGAGAGCCTCGGGGGCGTCGAGACTCTGATTTCACATCCGGCGACGATGACACACGCATCCGTTCTGCCCGAAACGCGCGAGCGGCTCGGCATCACCGACGGCCTCGTGCGCGTCTCGGTGGGACTCGAAGATGTGGAAGACCTCATCGCGGATATTGACCAAGCGCTGAGCAAAATCGAGTAAATGGTGAATAGTAAATGGTAAATAGTGAAGCGTGACCCGCCGCGCCCTCTCTTTACCATTTACCATTTACCATTTACCATTCACCCCTTTATGTTCGTAGAGCTATTCGCAAAGACCCACGTCGGTCGCGTCCGTTCGGGCAACGAGGACAATTTCCTCGTGCTGGACCTCGCCGCGCCGCTCGCGTGGACGGGTTCTAACGCCGACGCTCCGCCCGAAGATTTGCTCCGCGTCGAGGTGGGCGAGAAGGGCGTCGTGCTTGTCGTCTCCGACGGGATGGGCGGCGCGCTCGCAGGCGACGTGGCGAGCCGCATGGCCGTCGAGACGGTTCGAGACATGCTGGCGGGCGGCGACGACGGCGAAGTCGAGGCTGCGGACGTTTGTGATTCGGAAACGCCGCTCGTCGAGTGTCTGAAGAACGCGACCGACTACGCCAACTTCGCCATCCACCGCAAGAGTCAGGAAGACCCGCGTTGCAGCGGCATGGGCGCGACGCTCACCGCCGCCGCGATAACTTCCGAGGGAGTCAGTCTCTTGCAGGTCGGCGACAGTCGCGGCTACGTCATACGCGGCGACCACATCAAGCTCGCGACGAAAGACCAATCGCTCGTCCAGCAGCTCGTTGACGTGGGGCAGATAAGCGAGCAGGAGGCCGAGACGCACATGTTCCGCAACGTCATCCTCCAAGCGCTCGGCGCGCAGCCCGACCTCGCGCCCGTGACGGGACTCGTGCGCGTCTATCGCGGCGATCTTCTGCTGCTTTGCAGCGACGGACTCTCCGGCAAGATCAACGGCACTGACATGCTTGAGATCATCGCGGAGTCAGACGGCGATTTGGCGCGCGCCTGCGAAGCGTTGGTTGACGAAGCCAACGAGCGCGGCGGCGAGGACAACATCACAGTGATCCTCGCGCGACTCGTCGGCGATGATCTGCCATCGCCGGACACCGACCGCATCACTGTCGAATTCCCACCGCAAGACGACGACACCATCAGCCACGAGGAAGACGTGACAAAGAGGCTATGACCCGGCCCGCACTTTTCCTACTGACTTTCGCGCTCGCGCTCGCCACACTCGCCCTCGGACTGAGAGAGGGCGTCAGGCAGCACCGCGAGGATTTGTACGTCCGCGCGGCGGCGAATGAAGCCCTGAGTAAAACGACAAGCCCCGACCTCGCCTCGAAGGTGGCGGCCATTCGTGACTTCATCCGTGGACGCGTTCACGGCGCGGACTTCTCAGCGCGCAACCGCCCCTTCCTGCGCGACAGCGCGGCGGACACGCTGGCGGCAGGCGCAGGGCGATGCGGCGAGGCGACGCGACTGTTCGTCAACATGGCTTCGGCGGCAGGGATAAGCGCGCGCAGGCTCTACCTCGAAGGGAAAAAGCCCCACGTGGTCGCCGTCGTCGAAGCGGAGGACGGGAGCAGGCTCGTCATAGACTCCTCGGATCGTCCCTACCTGCCGGAGGTCGTGCCGTTTGAAAGCCTTCAACGGAATTCGCAGTTTACCGCTTACTCGACATTCGGTTTCAGACGCCTCAGAATTCTGCGCGCTCTCCCGTCGCACGACTTGAAGCTCGGCCCGCTCAACTACGTCCTTGAGAATCCGCACGCGCTCATCGCATGCCTCTGGCTTCTTCCGTCGGCGGCGCTGTTCGGCCTGACGGCGCTTCTGAGGAGAAGAATCTCCAGCCGCAGCCGGGAAGACTCGGAACGCGAGATCACAGTCATCGCTGGTTTGAGTGAAGGCGCGGAAATCTAGAGCGGTTAACATTAGAGCTAACCAACGACCGTTTAGAGGCGGGCGATGCCCGCCGTCTCAA
The DNA here is from genome assembly GCA_035630035.1 of Pyrinomonadaceae bacterium. Taxonomy (GTDB): domain Bacteria; phylum Acidobacteriota; class Blastocatellia; order Pyrinomonadales; family Pyrinomonadaceae; genus QHXN01. The sequence continues at coordinate 2,481 of DASQLL010000096.1, forward strand.
GCTCCGAGTAAAT
>DASQLL010000097.1:0-3403 GCA_035630035.1 Pyrinomonadaceae bacterium
TGACCATCTCCGCCGCGGCCTCCGTACTCGCCACGTCGCACTGCGCGGCGAGGGCCTGCACGCCGAGCGCTTCGATCTCCGACTTCAACGTCTCGGCGGCCTCCGCGCTCTGCGCGTAGTTGAAGGCGACCGACGCGCCGCGTCGCGCAAGCTCCACGGCGATGGCACGACCGATGCCGCGCGTCGCGCCCGTCACGATAGCTGCGCGTCCCGAAAAAGGTTTTGTCTCGGTGCTCAAAATCATCCTCCGTTTATAGGAGAGGTCAGAGGCCGGAGGTCAGAGATCAGTAAAGGCAGAGTGTTTTTACTGACCTCTGACCTCCGGCCTCTGACCTCTAATCATCGAGTTTCAACGAGCGCAGGTACTCGCGGAACTGCGGGCCGAGGTCGGGACGCTTGAGCGCGAACTCGACCGTGGCTTTGAGGAAGCCGAGCTTGTCGCCCGCGTCGTGGCGCGTGCCCTCGAAGCGGACGGCGTAGAAGGGGCGCTTGTGCAAGAGAGAGCGCATGGCGTCGGTGATCTGAATCTCGCCGCCCGCGCCGGGGGTCGTGCGCTCGATCTCGTCGAAGATGTCGGGCGTCAGAATGTAGCGACCGATGATTGCGAGGTCGGACGGCGCTTCGGCGAACGGCGGCTTCTCGACCATGTCGCGGACGCGGAAGACACCGGGGCGCAACTCTTCGGCGTCGAGCACGCCGAAGCGCGAGATGTCTTCGCCCGCGACGCTCATCGTGCCGAGGACGGGCGCGCCCGTCTCCTCGAAGATCGCGAGCATCTGTTTGAGCGCGGGAACTTTTGCATCAACGATGTCGTCGGCGAGCATGACGGCGAACGGCTCGCCCTCGACGAAGTCCTTCGCTTGAAGGATTGCGTGGCCGAGGCCGCGCGCCTGCTTCTGCCGGACGTAGCTGACGCGCGCAAGCTCTGAGACCGCGCGCGCCTGCTCGACCATCTCGTCCTTGCCGCGCTCGCGCAGGAGGTTTTCAAGCTCCAAGGAGATGTCGAAGTGATCCTCGATGGCGGTCTTGCCGCGCCCAGTCACGATGATGACGGACTCGATGCCGGAGGCGACCGCCTCCTCGATGACGTACTGTATGAGCGGCTTGTCAACGAGCGGCAGCATCTCCTTCGGCGAAGCCTTCGTCGCCGGCAGGAAGCGAGTGCCGAGGCCCGCGGCAGGGAACACCGCTTTGCGAATCTTATGTGTCATACCAGTTTTCAGTTTTGAGTTTTCAGTTTTCAGTCGCCACTTTCGGTGTGGCAACCGCTTCGTTCTTAGTTGACAGCCGAGGACGCAGAGCGAGGGCTGAAAACTGAAAACTCAAAACTGAAAACTGCCTTCCTTGACAGTCCTGCGCGGCGTCCGTTAGGTTGAAGTTTTTGCCGGAACAGTCGAAAGACGTAAACTGATAACACACGCCGAAGGGTGACAGCAAATGCTCGATTTGAACTACGTCCGCAGCAACCTCGAACGCGTCCGCGCCGCTCTGGAAGCGCGCGGATTCGACACGACGACTCTCGACGACTTCGCCGCGCTCGACGCCGAGCGGAGGCGCGTCATCGCCGAGTCGGACGCGCTCAACGCACAGCGCAACACGTCGAGCCGCGAGATCGGCGCGCTGATGAAAGAGGGCAAGAAAGAAGAGGCGGAGGCGCGGCGAGGCGAGGTCGGAGAACTAAAAGAGCGCATCGCGCAGCTCGAACGCGCGCGCGATGACGCGGAGCGGCGCATGCATGAGTTGCTCTCGACCGTCCCGAACGTTCCGCACGAGAGCGTGCCCGTGGGGCGCGACGAGTCTGCGAACGAGGAGGCGCGGCGTTGGGGCGAGGCTCCGCGGTTCGACTTCGAGCCGCAGGATCACGTTGATCTCGGCACACGGCTCGGCATACTCGACTTAGAGCGCGCGGCGAAGATCGCGAGCGCGCGCTTTGCAATACTGCGCGGCGCGGGCGCGCGTCTGGAACGCGCGCTCATCAACTTCATGCTCGACGTTCACACGCGGGAGCATGGCTACGAAGAGACGCTGCCGCCCTTCATCGTCAACCGCGACTCGCTCTACGGCACGGGTCAGTTGCCGAAGTTCGAGGCAGACCTCTTCAAGCTGACGGACGAGCGCGGCCTCTATCTCATACCGACGGCGGAAGTGCCCGTGACGAACATCCACCGCGACGAGATTCTTGAAGCCGCGCAGTTGCCTATGAAGTTCGTCGCATACACACCGTGCTTCCGTTCCGAGGCAGGCTCTTACGGTCGCGACACGCGCGGCGTCATACGCCAGCACCAGTTCGACAAGGTCGAGCTGGTCAAGCTCAGCCTGCCCGAGAACTCTTACGAGGAGCTGGAGGGGCTGACGCGCGACGCCGAGAGCATCCTGCAAAAGCTCGGCCTGCACTACCGCGTCGTCACGCTCTCGACCGGCGACATGAGCGGCGCGTCGGCGAAGACCTACGACATAGAGGTGTGGCTGCCCTCGCAGAACGCCTTCCGCGAAATCTCCTCGTGCTCGAACTTCGAGTCGTACCAGGCGCGCCGCGCGCAGATACGCTTCCGCCGCGCGGGCGGCGCCAAGCCCGAGTACGTCCACACGCTCAACGGCTCCGGCCTCGCCGTCGGCCGCACCTGGCTCGCCATCCTTGAGAACTACCAGCAGGCGGACGGCTCGGTCGTCATCCCCGAGGCGCTCCGGCCGTACATGGGCACAGATAGGATAGAAGCAAGTAGACAGTAGACAGTAGTCATACCGACTTGCGGGATGAAATAAGGCCGCGCGTCGCTGGGAGCGCGGGCATCCCTGCCCGCTTGAGCGCGACAGCGCGAAGACTGAGAGACTTCAACCTCAAGGTTGAGATAAAAAGTAAGACGTGGAGCGTGCTTGGAGCACGCTTGCGGGCAGGGATGCCCGCGCTCCCAGCGAAGGGACGCCTTATTACATCTCGCGAGGCGGTCTCAGTAGCCAGTAGAAAGTGAAGGCGGCGCGCCCCACTCGTATGTCGGGCCCGCCGCCTTTTCTTCTACTGGCTACTGTCTACTGTCTACTCGATTTTCAATTCAAAGGGCATGATGGCGAGGGTGTGGCCCTGGCCGAAGCGCTCGAACATGGCGGCGCGGCGCAGGACGGGGCGCATCTCGGCGGGCATCGAGTTGATGAAGGCGGCGCGCTGGCGCTCGGCCTGCACGCGCGCGGCGTCCTCGTCGCTGCCGCCGCCGCCCAGGAGCTGCTGGAAGAAGGTTCGCGGCGTCGGGTAGACGACCCGGCGGACGCCCTTGTCGGCGGGAATCTTCGCCAGCTCCTTCGCCACCTCGACGGCGCGGTCGAGGCCGCCGAACTCATCCACCAAACCCTTCTCCTTGCCCTGCCCGCCCGTCCAGACGCGCCCGCGCGCGACCTCGTGGACGGCCTC
>DASQLL010000098.1:0-2970 GCA_035630035.1 Pyrinomonadaceae bacterium
TCTCATCCAGCTCGCAGAAAAAGGTCACGTTCAAGGACGTGTCCGGCGTCGACGAGGCGAAGGAAGAGCTTCAAGAGATAATCGAGTTCCTCAAGGAGCCGCAGAAGTTTCAGAAGCTCGGCGGTCGCATCCCGAAAGGCGTTCTTCTCGTCGGCCCTCCGGGCACGGGCAAGACCTTGATGGCGCGCGCGGTCGCGGGCGAAGCGAACGTGCCTTTCTTCTCCATCTCAGGCTCGGACTTCGTGGAGATGTTCGTCGGCGTCGGCGCAAGCCGCGTGCGCGATCTCTTCGAGCAGGGCAAGAAGAACGCGCCGTGCATCATCTTTATTGATGAGATTGATGCTGTAGGCCGTCATCGCGGCGCGGGCTTGGGCGGCGGGCACGACGAGCGCGAGCAGACCTTGAATCAGCTCCTCGTCGAGATGGACGGCTTCGAGTCGAACGACGGCGTCATCATCATGGCCTCTACGAACAGGCCCGACGTTCTCGACCCCGCGCTCCTTCGGCCCGGTCGCTTCGACCGTCGAGTGGTCGTCCCGCGTCCCGACGTTCGCGGGCGCGAGGGCATTCTCAAAGTTCACACGCGCAAGATTCCGCTCGGCGAGGACGTGGACGTTTCCGTCATCGCGCGCGGCACGCCCGGCTTTACGGGCGCAGACCTCGCGAACCTCGTCAACGAGGCCGCCCTGAACGCCGCGCGCTACAACAAGAAGATCGTCAACATGGCGGACTTCGAGCTTGCGAAGGACAAGGTCTTGATGGGCGCGGAGCGCAAGTCAATGGTCATCACCAACGAGGAGAAGCGCGTCACGGCCTATCACGAGGCGGGACACACGCTCGTCGGACTGAAAGTGCCGAACGCAGACCCCGTGCACAAGGTGACGATCATCCCGCGCGGCATGGCTCTTGGCGTCACGCAGCAACTTCCCGAAGGCGACCGTCACAACTACTCGAAAGAATACCTGCTCGGTCAGATAGCCATCCTCATGGGCGGGCGTTTGGCGGAAGAGGTCTTTCTTGGGAGCATCACGACGGGCGCGTCGAACGACATCGAGCGCGCGACCGAGCTTGCGCGTGCGATGGTCTGCGAGTACGGCATGAGCGATCTGGGGCCGCTCACCTTCGGCAAGAAGGAGGAGCAGATTTTCCTCGGTCGCGAGATAGCGCAGCACCGCGACTTCTCCGAGGACACGGCCATCAAGATTGACCAGCAGGTCAAGTACATCATCGGCGAGCAGTACGACCGCGCGCGCGGCATCATCGAGGAGAACCGCGACACGATGGTGCGGCTCGCCGAGACGCTCTTAGACCGCGAGACGCTCGACGCCGTGCAGATTCGGCGCATCATCGCAGGACTCCCGCTCGAAGACGACGCGCCCGTGTCGGACGGTGGCGACGGTGGACGCCCGCAGCTCAAGGAGCCTACGGCGAACCCGCTCAAACCCATCTTGCCGCCGATCACGGGCGGCAACCCGGCCCCGGCTTAACGCGAGGACGGCGAATCAATAAACGAAGGGGAAGGGCGCGAGCCTTTCCCCTTTTCGTTTCGCGGCGGATAGACTCTCGCGCCGACGCGCGAAACGGTTGACACGCGCGGCGCGGGCCGTTACTTTGAGCGCACAGCAGCGCGCTGTTTCCAGTGTCCGAAGGCCGCGCCATTCGCGTGCGACTCCCATATCCGCCGGCCATCAACGTTATTTCATTCAGAGATCAACATGAAAACGAAACTTTCCATCCTGCTCGTCTTCTCGCTCGTCGTCATGGCTGCTTTATTTACTCCGCCGGCTCGCACGCAAGAGGATCGCGGCGTCGCCGTGGTGCAGACGGGCGCGGGCGGCTATCACGCGCTCGTCATAGGCAACAACGCATACACCTCTTTGCCGCGCCTGAAGACCGCGGAGGCCGACGCGCAACAAGTGGCCGCGCTGCTGAAGGAGAATTACGGGTTCGAGGCGACGCTGCTCTTAAACGCCACGCGCCAGCAGATCATGTCGGCCCTGTCGTCCTACCGTCGAAAGCTCGGGCCGGACGCTCTACTTCTCATCTACTACGCGGGCCACGGCATCAACGACAAGGAGGCAAGCAAGTCTTACTGGCTGCCCGTTGACGCCGTGCTGGAAGACAACTCGAACTGGATCATCGCCGACGAGATAACGACGGCGCTCAAGGTCATCCCTGCGCGTCACGTCCTCATCGTCTCGGACAGTTGCTATTCGGGGACGCTGACGCGCGGCCTCGGCGAGGCGTTGCCGCCCGCGAACGAGCGCGAACAGTTTCTACAGAAGATGGCCGCGGGGCGCTCGCGCACGCTGATGGCTTCGGGCGGCGACGAGCCTGTGGCGGACGGCGGCGGGGGCGACAAGCATTCCGTTTTCGCCAATGCACTGCTTCGCGGCCTGCGGCAGATAGATAAAGACCGCTTCACCGCCGCGGAGCTGTTCCGCTACCACGTCGAGCAGCCCGTGGCGGGAACCGCCGAGCAGACGCCCGAATATAATCCCCTTCGGAACTCCGGCCACGAGAGCGGCGACTTCGTCTTCACGCGCATGAAGCCGGGCACGAAGGTTGTGGGAGTGGTGACTCCGTCAAATACGAGACCCACCACGACGGAGAGCAGGGCAACAACGCCAGTCCCGCCGGCGGCAAGTAACGCTCCCTTAAACGCCCCGCCCGCGAGGCCGAGGGCCGGGGTCGTCGTGCGAAGCCGCGGCGGGATTGATATGGTCTATCTCCCGTCGGGCGAGTTCATGATGGGATCGGAGAATGGCGAAGCCGACGAGAAGCCCGTGCGCCGCGTCACGATTCGCGAAGGGTTCTACATGGGCAGGTACGAGGTGACGCAGGCGCAGTGGCGCGCGTTGATGGGGACGACCATCAAGCAGCAGCGTGACAAGGCGGGGAGCGACTTGCCTCTGGCGGGCGAGGGCGACGATTACCCGATGTATTACGTGAACTGGGAAGACGCGCAGG
>DASQLL010000099.1:0-2469 GCA_035630035.1 Pyrinomonadaceae bacterium
GCGGCGCGCTCAATTCATTCGAGCGCAGCATGGTCTATTAGCTCTTGGGCTTTAAGTAGGTAGAAGTTCACCGCAGAGGCGCAGAGGGTTGAACTCTCTCTGCGCCCCCTCCGCGCCCTCTGCGCCTCTGCGGTGAACTACTCTCCCCCTTCACTCAAGAATGTATAAACCTGTCGCGAGCAATGGCTTTAGCGGTAGCCCGCGGCTTGTAGCGCGAACAGTTCGGCGTAGAGGCCGCCGCGCGCGACCAGCGCGTCGTGAGTGCCCTCTTCGGCGACGCGGCCTTCGTCTAAGACGACGATGCGGTCGGCCATTCGGACGGTCGAGAAGCGGTGCGAGATGATGACGGCCATGCGCCCGCGCATCAGCTCGGCGAAGCGCCGGAAGACTTCGTACTCGGCGCGCGCGTCGAGCGAGGCGGTAGGCTCGTCGAGTATGAGAACCTGCGCGTCGCGCATGTAGGCGCGAGCGAGCGCGATCTTCTGCCACTCGCCGCCCGACAAATCCACTCCGCCCTCGAAGCGGCGACCGAGCATCTGCCTGTATTTTTCCGGCAGGCGCGCGAGAAGCGTCGCGGCGAGCGACTTCTCCGCCGCCGCGACGATGATGGGCGGCGTGTCGCCGTCGCCGTTCTTCCCTTTCGCCGGCCCGTCGCCTTCACTCTCTTTCGTCAACGCTGCGCGCGCCTCGGTCGTCGCCGTGCCCGCGTCCGTTTTAACGTCGAGCGCGTCCGTGCGCGCGTCGCTTACGCCGTCCGAAGAGTCGAGGTAGTCGCGCACGCGCTCTATCTCGCCGACGCCGATGTTCTCGTCGAAGCGCAGGTCGTAGCGGTAGAAATCCTGAAAGATGACGCCGACGCTGCGGCGCAAGCTCTCAAGGTCGTAATCGCGCAGGTCGCGCCCGTCGAGGAGGATTCGGCCCTCGGTAGGGTCGTAGAGGCGCGCGAGCAGCTTGACGAGCGTAGTCTTTCCCGCGCCGTTTCCGCCGACGAGCGCGAGACGCTCGCCCGGTCGCAGCGTGAGGCTCAAGCCGCGCAGCGCCCACGCTTCGCTTCCGGGGTAGCGATAGCCGACCGACTCGAAGACGAAGCCCTCGCGCAGCGGCCTCGGCACTTCGAGCGCGCCCTCGCGCGTGAATATCGTCGGCTTCGTCTTGAAGAAGTCGAAGAGGTCGTCGAGGTAGAGGCACTGCGAGTAGATTTCGCCAGCCGCCGCGAGCAGCCGCTGTATGATGTCGCGGCTACGCATGAAGGAGGCCGCGAGGAAGGTCAAAGTGCCGAGCGTTATCGCGCCGCCCACCGCGCGCAGGAGTATGACGGCGTATGCGCCGTAGTAGCCGAGCAGCCCGACGACGGAGAGGAGCGTGGCGACTACGCCGCGGCGTATCGAGAGCCGCCTGTTCTCCTCGTAGAACTTTTCCGAGAGGGAGCGGTAGCGCTCGATGAGCCACGCGGCGAGGCCGAACATCTGCACTTCCTTCGCGGGCCTGTCGCTCGCGCCGAGCAGCCGCAGGTAGTCGAGCTGCCGTCGCTCCGGCGTCCGTCGGTAGAGCAGAGAGTATTCGAGCGACGCGTAGTGGGCCTCGCCCAGAAAGCCGGGCACGACGGCCACGGCGAGCAGAAGCAGAAGCCAAGGGCTGTAGACCAGAAGTACCGCGCCGAGCGAGGCGAGTGTGAGCGCGTCCTGCCCGATGGTGAGCAGGAGCGCGAGCAGGCCGATGCGCCCCGTGGTCTGGCGGCGCGCGCGGTCGAGCTGATCGTAGAAGGCTGGGTCTTCAAACTGGTTGAGGTCTAGCCGCGCGGCGTGACGCATGAGCATGACGCTCGTGCGGTTCGAGAAGAGGTCGCCGAGAAGGCTCTCGACGACCGAGGAGACTCGCGAGAGCATCTCGCCGGCGAGCGCGAGCGCGATCTCGATGCCGACCAGACGCCACAACTGCGAAACGTCGAGCGTGCCGCCGCGCGCGGCGACGACCGAGTCTATTATGAGCTTCCCGACCCAGAGGACGGCGACGGGCACGAAGGCGCGCGCCAGCCTCAGCGCGACCATCGCCGCCGTCAACCTACGGTTCGTCTGCCAGATGAGGCGGACGAACGGCGGGACGTTGCGCAGCACGGCGATCCTCTCGCGCAGCGTCGGCGACTCAGGATCAACCGGACGCCCTCTCGATGCGGGACGTGTAGACATCGGGAAGCTAAACTTTCGCGCGGCGGCTCAGCCCCTCAGCCCCACGACCGACTCCCACGTGTCGAGCGCGCGCGGCAGCGCGTATTCCGACACGCGCTCACGCGCGGCCTCGCCCAGACGACGGCGCAACGCCTCGTCGCGCGCCAGCCGACGGAGCGCGGAGGCGAGCGCGCGAGCGTCGTTGACCGGGACGACGAGGCCCGTCACGCCGTCCTCCACGAGTTCCAGAGGGCCGGGCGCTCCGTCGCTCACGACGACGGGCAAGCCCCAGCCCATCGCCTCG
>DASQLL010000100.1:0-7280 GCA_035630035.1 Pyrinomonadaceae bacterium
GGTCAAGGGGGTTAAGGACGCCTTCGGTCGCATAGACTTCCTCGTCAACAACGCGGGCATCACGCGCGACAATCTCATCCTCCGAATGAAGGAGGACGACTGGGACGCTGTTCTGGATACGAACCTCAAGGGCGCGTGGAACTTCTCGCGCGCCGCGCTGCGCCACATGCTCCGTCAGGAGGGCGGCGGCTCGGTGCTTAACATCACCTCGATCAGCGGCGTCGTCGGCATGGGTGGGCAGTCGAACTACTCCGCGTCGAAGGCAGGGATGATCGGCCTCACCAAGTCGCTCGCCAAAGAAGTCGCCAGTCGCAACGTCTCCGTCAACGCGCTCGCGCTCGGCCTTGTCACCACCGACATGTCGCAGGCCCTCGACGAAGCCTACCGACAAAAACTCCTCGAACAGATTCCGATGAAGCGCTACGCCGAAGCCGAAGAGGTCGCACGCATCGCCTGCTTCCTGCTCTCCGACGAAGCGCGCTACATAACGGGGCAGGTCATACAGGCCGACGGCGGTCTCGCGATGTAGTAGCTGTTAGCGATTAGCTGTTAGCTTTCAGCTTTTTGCGTTTGACGAAGGTTGAGCGATGAGATAACGGGCTTGCCTATGTCGCGGAGGTGAAAGGCTAACAGCTAATCGCTAACAGCTACAAAGAAGACGCCCCGTCGGTTTAGGGTTAACCGACGGGGCGTAATTTCGGGCAGGCTCGGAGATTCAGGGTGGCGTTGGCTATTCGCTGGAGATCGTCACCTACGGGCGATCCGGCTTTCAGGTGGTCGTTGGGATGGGCGAGATAAATAACTTGCTTGCTACTTCATCAATCTTAACGAGAGCTGAAATCAAAATGCGCTCTTGCCCGTAAGATTGAATTAACCCAACAGCCGTCTTTTCAATCAACGTCGAAGCCACTAAAACTTTTTCTGACTGCTTCTCTAACTTGGTGCGAAATTATACTGATTTATTGCCGGTTGTCAAGAAGAAAATGCAACTTTCTCAACAATTTTGTGACAGACCGTGACGGCTTGCGTAAACCTTTGAGCCGCTAGGGTTAAAGTGATCTCTGAAAGCTAACGGACTAAGCCCTGTAAATCTTTTCGTTTGTCGGCGCGGCAGGAAGTTTCACTCCGGGCGGTTTGTCGGAGGGAATTTGTGTCGGACGTGCATAGAGGTCTGGCTCGCCGGGCGGGCGGGTTTTCCAGCGTTTGTGAATCCAGAGCCACTGACTCGGAAACATTCTGACGTGACGCTCGATGGCGGCGGTGAAGTTCGCGGTGTTGATCTCGATGTCGCGTTTGTCGTCGCCGGTGCGTACAAGCTCGATGACGGGGCCGCCTCGAAAGACGAACTTCTTTCTGCTCTCGTCCCACGGAGCGCAGACAGGAATGACGGTGGCATCCGTTCGCAGTGCGAGCGTGGCGGCTCCGGCGGTCGTGCAAGCGAGGTGGCCGAAGAAGGGAACGAAGACGCCTTCGCGCTCCTGTGTGTTGAGGTCTGCAAGGACGCCGAGCGTGCCGCCATGACGGAGTAGGCGCAGGGCTGTTCGCGCGGCGGCCTTCTTGTCAATCGGCTGGTTGCCGAAGCGCGTCCGCAGATTGCTTACCATCTCGTCTATGCGCGGGTTATCTATGGGTCGGACGAGGAAGCTCAGAGGCTCGTAGAAGACCGAGTGCGCGAAGCAGAGAATCTCCCACGCCCCCAAATGCGAGGTGAGGAAGATGACGCCGCGCCCGCGCTCGCGCGCAACGTCTAAGAGTTTTACGTCCTCGCCGTCGTATTCGACGACTTCGCGCAGACGCTCAGGCGTAGCGCGCGGAAACTGGCTCACCTCGCCGAGCTGACGACCGAGGCTGACGAACGAGCCGCACAGGATTTTCTTGCGCTCGGCAGCGCCCATTTCGGGGAAGGCGAGTTCGAGGTTACGCATCCCCGTGCGGCGCAAGCCACCTGCGAGCGCGTAGACACAGCGACCGACGGCGCGGCCCACGGCGACCGCGAGCGGCCTCGGCAGGATGCCCAAGCCGGAAAGCATCGCGCGCGCCGCCGCGTACTCAAAAAAAATCTGCGCCTTTCCTTTTTTCGCCATACCTATTTCGACAAGGCACACAGTTTAACCCGCGGTAGAACGGACAGGCAAACCGCTGGTCTTGCGTACGAGTCGCGTGCTATAAGCAGAGGCTAGAGGTTAGAGGTTAGAGGCTAGTTAAAGACAGCATGTTCTTAACTAGCCTCTAACCTCTAACCTCTAGCCTCTGCCTTTATGCCTTCTGGAAAGACACACGATCTTGTCACGTTCGCGCTCGCGCCGGCGACTTTCGCTGCGGCGTGGGGGCTGACGGGGAGTTTGACTCTGAGCGTGGTGGCGACGTGCGCGACCGTTTTCGGCGGGTTGATGTTCGGCCCCGATCTCGACATACAGTCGCGACAGTACACGCGCTGGGGCGTGCTGCGCTTCCTGTGGCTGCCTTACAAGTTAATCTTCCGGCACCGCTCGCGCTGGTCGCACGGCATCGTCTTCGGGACGCTCATCCGCGTCGTCTATTTCGCCTCTGTGCTTACGCTGCTCTTCTGGGCGGGCGTTTACGTGCGTGCCACGTTCATCGCGGGCGGTACGCCGCCGGGCTTGCGAGAGGTCGAGCAAGCGTGGCGCTTCATCGAAGCCGGCGCGGCCAGCTACGGCGTCGGACGCCATGTGCTGCTTGCCGCGCTCGCAGGACTCTGGTGGGGCGCGGCAAGCCACACACTGACCGACGTGGGCTGGTCTGTCGTCCGCAAAGGCTCGGAAATTTTTTAAAGCCGTGAATCGTAAATCGTAAACCGTGACAAGAGAGAACGGAGTTTAGCTTGTCACGGTTTACGATTTACGATTCACGGCTTTTACTGTGTCCGCACGGTGGAAAGCCTGAGCGCTTGGCGGCGGACTGCGTCGGAGACGTTGCGGTTCTGGCCGAGCGCCTTGAGGTCTCTGGTGTAAAGGCGCGGGAGGATGCTGATCGCCGTGGGGAGCGGCGTGCGCGGGTTGCGGGCGAGGTTGAGGATGACAGGGTACTGGCGTGCCCAGCCGCGGTTGATTGCGATGATGCGCAGCACCTCGTCGTTGACGGTTCGCATGGAGGCGATGCCCTCGACCTCTTTATCGGTTATGCGCGGGTTGTGTATGACGGCGATTGCAACCACCTTGTTCGAGTCGCGGATGAGGATAGAGCGAGCCTCGCGGTCGCCCTTCATCGCGAGCTTGATGCGGTCTTTAACCTTCATCAGCATGATGCGGCGGATGAGCGCGACGCGCTCCGCCGCATCCCCGCCGGCCTCGGCGCTCGCCTCCGCGACGAGGCGTTCGGCGGCGGCGGAGCGCTGCTCGAAGGTCTCTTCGATAAGCTCTTCGAGCCGTTCGGCGGGCAGCCAAGAGTCGTCGAGGTCTACGTCCGAGACTTCGATGTGCTGCGCGATTAGCCATGCGTCTTCGGCGCTAAGCCCGTCTTCCACGCCGACCGACTCGGACGACTCGAAGAACTCTGCGGCGGCGTTCATGCCGCGCGCGCGCATCTCCTCCGCGACCTGACGCGCGCCTCGCTCCTTCTCGAAGAACTCTCGCCGCGTCTCGCGCACGCGTCGCTCGGCGTCGGGCGTGCGCGCGGGGTTGGCAAGCACTGCGTCAATGATTGCGGGCGCGCGTATGAGCCGCTGTTGGTTGATGGAGATGACTTCGAGAACAGCGCCCTGCGGCGTCGTGCGCGCCAGCACGGCGACGGCCTCGTCGGGCGTCTGCGTGTTGAGCGCGAGCGCCTCCTGCACCTCGCGCGCGGCGTCGGCGCGCGAGGCGAGGTATGCGAGCACGTGCGGGGCGGTCTCTACGGAAGAAGCCGCCGCGACGAGCGCGTCAGGCTCCTGCTCGGTGAGCGTCTCGTTTGCGGAGCGCGCGATGTCCTCGTCGGCGTCCCCGCGCAAAACGACGAGCAGCTCCAACAGCTCGTCCTGCGCGAGAGGGAGCAATCCGCGCGCGGCGGCCATGCGCGCGGCGGGCGGCGCGCTCCCCGACACGATGGCCTGCACGACAGGGTTCTTCGATGTAATGTCCGCGCTCATCTAGCGGGTAGAAGATAACACGCGCGCCGCCTAATTTTAGTCCGGCGCGGCGGCGTAGAAAACTCGCGGGGGCAAACCGTCGGGCCGGCTTTCATCAGTGAAGATGGAAGCCGTATTCCACCACGACGAGTTGGGAGACGGGCTGGCCGTTCAGAGTCGCGGGCTTGAACCTGATTTGCCGCGCCGCCGCGACCGAAGTTTCGTCCAGCCCGCTGCCCAGCGACCTTGCGACCGAGACGCCCCCCACCGCGCCGTCAGCGTCGAGCATCACGCGGAGGACTACGGTGCCGCGCGTTCTGCTTCGCCGGGCCTCTTCCGTGTACATCGGCTCGGCCTTGTAGGTGATGACCGCGCGCGTCGCGAATTGGCTGAGCTTGAAAGTCGTGCTGTCGAACTTCGGGTCTGCGGCGAGTTGCAAGTAGAGCCTCAGCGTCTCAAGCCACGCCTGCCAGAATTCTTCTTCGTCGCGCGCGACGGCGACGAGGCTTTCGACGCTCTCGATGCTCTCCTTCGTCATGGCGACGAAGCGCAGGCGGCGCGCGTCGCCCTCCTCCTTGCTCGGCTCGGCGTCTCGCCTGAGCTGAAAACTGAGCTCCATGTTGAAGGCGTTGGCGCGAAGTTCTACGGCGCGCTGTAGCGCCTTGCGCGCGCCACGCGTGTCGCCTTCACGCGTGAGCGCGAGTCCGAGGTAGTGCCACGCGGCGGAGTCGCGCGCGTTGCGCTTTACGGCTTCGCGCAGCACGCTGGCCGCGCCCGCCGAGTCGCCTTGTTCGAGCAACTGTCTCCCGCGCAGAGTGTCCGCGCTCATGAGCCTGAGCGTCTGCGGCTTGTCTTGCTGCGTCGCATCCTGACCTTGCGCGGCTGAGGGGCGCGGCGCAAGTACGCACGCGGCGGCGAGCAGCGCGGTCGGCAGAAGATTGATGAGTAGCCGTTGCGTCTTCTTCATCATCGCTCAAAAATATCGCTAGTGGCGGCGTCAGTAAATGTTGAAGTTGTATTCCAGCACGACGTACTGCGCGACGCGGTGGCCGTTGATGGTCGCGGGCGTGAACCTTATGTTGCGCGCGGCGGCGACCGACTTCTCGGTCAATCCGTCGGGCAGCCCCTTGATTACGAGTATGTGCCGGACGCGCCCGTCTGGAGCTAATATGACGCGCAGCCGGACGACCCCGCTCGTGTTATTCCTGCGCGCCTCTTCGGTGTAGCCCGGCTCGGGCTTGTACGTGATGATGGCCCTCTTCGAGACCTCACTCGTGCGGAAGATGCCTTGTGCTTCGCCCCCGCCCTCGCCCGGCTTTCTACTATAGAAACGAAGCGTCTCAGCCTGCTCGCGCCACTCGCCAACTTTTTTGTCGTCGGGACGTGATTTTACGAAAGCCTCCATGCGCGCGGCGGCTTCGCGCATGCGAGCCTTGAGCGGCTCAAGCTCAGCCGCGCGCTTCTCGAACGTGGCTTTACGCTCCTCCTCGCCGAAGGCGAGTGCAAGCGGATACTTTTCGCCGACCCGCCCGCTCTCGTCAACATAGATGCTGAGCAAAGCCTCGGCGCTCAAGACGGCTGCGGCTGGCAGGTCGGGCTGGATACGGAGTGCGGCCTCGGCCTCCTCGTTGGCTTCGACGACCTTATCCTCGCGGTAGCGGATCACGCCGATGAGGTAGTGCGCGTCGGCTATCTTCGGATCGAGCGAGAGAGCGCGACGCGCCTCGCGCTCGGCATCGCGCGGCTTGTGCAGAAGCAGGAGCGAGTAGGCGATGCCCGTGCGCGCGCGCGCGTCGTCGGGCTTCAACTTCAAAGCCTTCTCGAATGCCTTGCGCGCGTCCTTCGCCTTGCCAGCGTGGTTGAGCGCGAGGCCGTAGTAAAGCCATGCTTCGGCGTCCTTCTTGCGCGTCTGTGTGGCGTCGCGCAGTAGCGGCAGCGCGGACTCCGCGTCGCCCTGATGGTAGTGACGCTTGCCGCGCTCGAACTTTTCTTCGACGGGGTGCGCGGCGGTCTGCGACGCCTGTGCTTTCTGCTGCACGGTCTGTGCCGAGGCGCGCGGCGGCGGAGACAGCAGGAGCAAAGCGATGAAGTGTGTGCAAACAAGTGTGAAGAGGCCGCGTTTAAAGTTCATACGGTTTCTCCATTTGAGCGTCGGGGGCGAAGAAGAAAGCGAGGCGTCTTCATGCTCGCCCCGCTTCGTCCAAACGTCGCTTTAGAGTTTCAGACCGAAGCGCCGCAGCACTTCTTGTACTTCTTGCCGGAGCCGCAGGGGCAAGCCTCGTTGCGCCCGACTTTGGGATGGTCGCGCGTCACGGTCTTGGTGCGCGCGGCCTCTTCGCCCGCGGCGGTCGCGCCCTGATTCGGGCCTGTGAAGGTCATCGAAGTGGGGCGTCGCTGGCGTCGCTGTTGAAGGTGTTCGGGCTGCTGCTCGGCGACGACCTGTAGGTTGAAGAGCGTGCGAATCGTCGTCGTGTCAATGCGGTCGAGCATCGCCTGAAACATGTCGAAGCTCTCCTTCTTGTACTCGACGAGCGGGTCTTTCTGCCCGTAGCCGACAAGCCCTATGCCTTGCTTCAAGTGGTCAATGGCGAGCAGGTGGTCTTTCCACTGCGCGTCAATGATGTTGAGCATGATGATGCGCTCGTATGTGCGTAGCGCCTCGGCCCCGACCTGCGCCTCCTTCTCTTCATACTGCGCCTTCGCCTTCTCCCATATCGTCTCTTCGATCTCCTGCGGCAGCATCTGCTCGAAGTCAATCCCCTCTGCTTCGGCGTCGAAGGCGTAGGTTGCGAAGAGCTGTATCTTGAAGTTCTCGACCTCCCAATCGTCGGGCGAAGCGTCGGCGGGCAGGTACTGCTTGACGAGGTCGCCGAGCAAATCTTCGGCGACGCCGAGAACGTAGTCGCGCTGGTCAGGCTCTTCCATGAGTTGGCGGCGCAGGCCGTAGATGGTCTCGCGCTGCTTGTTCATCACGTCGTCGTACTGGAGGAGGTGTTTGCGCGTCTCGAAGTTGCGAGCCTCGACGGACTTCTGCGCCGCCTCGATGCGCTTCGATACCATCTTCGACTCGATGGCGACGCCCTTCTCCATGCCGAGACGCTGCATCAGCGCCTTGACCTTGTCGCCCGCGAAGATTCGCATCAGGTCGTCTTCGAGCGAGAGGAAGAAGCGCGAAGAGCCCGGATCGCCCTGGCGTCCGGCGCGTCCCCTGAGCTGG